>CAZKWM010000099.1:0-8807 GCA_964556405.1 uncultured Methanotrichaceae archaeon
TTCTGCCTGCTTTCATCGTAAAGCCTTAGAACTGTACAATACTAAACCTGACTGGGTACCTAATACGTATTATGCGTATTCCAGTGAAAAAATATTCGCCGATAAGCTGAAATCGTCTTCAGAGACGCATAACTAACAAAATAGAGGTTAATCATGACAAGAAATAAGCTCGATGTTAAGATAATCGCTCTCTCATTCTTCGTGGGGCTTGCTATACTCTTTAGGACTTACGCGCTTGTAAGAGTATTCATAAATGGCATAAGTCATATTAATGCATACGAATAGTATATTGTGACTACCTTCATGCAAGAATTAGTCAATCTCAAAGAGCACACATATTGTTCTCCCTAAGAGCTTTTCTTAGATTAGAAGTTGAAAGGCTAAATCATAATATAAGTTGGTTCGAGTATAAACGTTAAATCATTAGTGATTTTATCAAAGATTTTATAAAATTCCCTAACTATTAACTTATAGAAGGGACAACTGCGTAAGTCCTAATTAGATTTAATTCTATCAAGCCTGTAATCGATGGCTACTTTCCATAAATCATCCTCTTCTAACCAAAAGCTCTTCAACCCAAGCGCCTCACTCTACCCTCCATGGCTATTCACCCCATTGAACAGAGATACGGTACCAAGGAGATGAAGGCGATATGGGACGAAAACTTCCGAATTAGAAGCCTCTTCCGCGTCGAGGCTGCCCTGGCCAAGGCCGAGGAGGACGTAGGTCTCATCCCCAAAGGAGCCGCCGCAGACATTGCCGTCGCAGCCGAGGTCGCAAGTCCTGAAAGGGCTAAACAGATAGAGGACGAGATAGGCCACGACATGATGGCCGTGATAAAGGCCATGGCCGAGGTCTGCCCCAAATCCGGCGAGTGGATCCACCTGGGAGCCACCTCCAACGACATCCTGGACACGGCCACCGGCCTTCAGATAAAGGCCTCCCTGGACCTCCTGGAGCCCAAGGTCAGAAACCTCACCCTGCTGCTCCTGGACATGGCCATCAAGAGCAAGGAAGTGGTCTGCGCCGGGAGGACCCACGGCCAGATAGCAGTTCCCACCACTTATGGGCTAAGGTTCGCCATATGGGCCTCGGAGTTCGCGAGACATCTGGAGCGGCTCCAGCAGATGAGGCCTCGGACGGCCGTCAGCAAGACCTCCGGCGCCGTCGGCACCCAGGCAGCCTACGGCCCGATGGGCATAGAGATCCAGGAGAAGGTGGCCGAATACCTGGGCATCTGTCCCGTTGATGTATCCAACCAGGTCATCCAGAGAGACAGGCACGCCGAGATGGTCTGCTGGATGGCCCTGGTGACGTCAACCCTAGATAAGATCTTCACCGAGATTCGAACCCTTCAGAGGACGGAGATCTCCGAGGTCGAGGAAAGCTTTGGCAAGAAGCAGGTGGGCTCCTCCACCATGCCCCACAAGAGAAATCCCATCAAGTCGGAGCAGATCTGCGGCCTGGCCAGGATAGTCAGAGCTCAGGTAATCCCGGCCTTCGAGAACAATCCCCTATGGGACGAGAGGGATCTCACCAACTCCAGCGCTGAAAGGGTAATTTTTCCCGAGACCTTCATCCTCACCGATCACCTCCTCAACCTGGCCACCCGGGTCCTTACCAACCTGAGGTTCAGGCCCGAGAACATCGAGAGGAACCTATCCATGCTCCATGGGCTCAACATGGCGGAGAACGTTATGATAGAGCTAGCTAAAAAGGGAGCAGGCCGCCAGCAGGCCCACGAGGTCTTGAGAGAGGCTTCCATGAAGGCCTTTGAGGAGAAGCGCGATCTGGCCGATATCCTAGCAGAGCAGAGCTTTGTGACCAAGTACCTCTCGCCCCAGGAGCTCAAGGATCTCTTAGATCCCCACAAGTACATAGGCACCGCAGTACAGCAGGTGGAGAGGCTGGATAAAAAGCTGCGCCCTTGTCTTGCCGCGACTTAATTCAAAAGGAAGCATCAAGAGCATGAGATATGGAGGAAATCTATAAGATATTCCTCTACCGCCTTTTTTGCTGTGGAACCCAAGGCGGATTCTAGTTTTGGTTCTAAGATCGATTCTAGCCCTAGGTACTAGTCCAATTACGAGGCCTAAAGTCTACCTAATAAAGCCTGGTTCCCTCCTCAGGGATGAGGCCGGAAATCTCCTAGATGCCAGGTCCTCGGTGGCTCTGGTGATATCGGCCTCGCGGTGGATCATAGTCGATACTGGACTTAAAGGCGAGGAGAAGGAGATATTGCAAGGACTTCAGAAGCTAGGCATAAGGCCTGAGGAGATCGATACCGTGATCAACACCCATTCCCACCCTGACCACTGCGGCAACAACTATCTATTCTCTCGGGCTACAGTCCTTTGTCCAAAGGAAGAGAATCAGATTGCTCCTGGTGTGCGAATCATGGCGACGCCTGGCCACAGCCTGGACAGCATCTCCGTAGTTGTGGACTCAGATAGGCGAGTGGTCATATCGGGCGATGCCCTACCTACCTTCAGCAATTTTATCAAAGGCGTTCCTCCCGCGTTTCACGTGGATAAGGAGATGGCGGTGAAGAGCATGTCCAGGATAGAAGACATAGCAGAGGTTGTTGTGCCAGGCCATGATAGGCCCTTCTCTTTGTCAGAGAAAAGGTATATTGATCTGCCTTAAAAAGGCCTTAGTGCAGCTTATGTTTTTTTAAAAGGATTTATGGCAAAATTGCCTATGCGATCTCCGGTTTGTGCAGTAGTCTGGAAACCAAAATCCGTAAAAAAGGCAATCTATAAATAGTTAAAAAAGTATAGGACTCTTAAATGCAGCTTAAACTTACATCAAAGGAGAGGTTAGTTCTTTATGGTCTTGCCAGGTATCCGGGTTACAGCGATATAGATCTAGCTTCAAAGATAGGCGTGGACAGATCTACGATCTTCAAGAGCAAACGTAAGTTTCGTGACTGGCAGCTGATAAAGCTCCTCAACGTTCCCTCGGGGGAGGCGGTTGGGGCTGAGATCCTTACTGCTGTATTTGTCAGGTACAAGCCCACAGCACCTTTCGAGGCCAGAAGGAATACCAAGGCCTTCGCTGACTGGATGAGCTATCCCAACTGTGTCTCTCACGTGTCCACGGACACCGACTCGGTCTCAGTCTTCTACTCCAGGAGCCTGACGGACTTTAAAGTCAACTTCGATCCCTTTATAGACGATTATTTCCAGAACAACTTCATCGAGGACATCTGGTACTTCCACTTCCCCTTCCAAGTCTCCAGCTACTCCTCGGATGCCGCCCTGGCGGTGGACGCTATCTTCCAGCTGGAGAGGCCGGATCAGACCGAGGAGATCTTCCAGCCAAAGCTGCCCCTCAATGAGGAGTCAAAGCTCACCGAGAAGGACAAGCTCACTCTCTACGCCTTCGTGAAGTATCCCATGCTATCGGATCTGGAGCTCTCCAGGCGCACGGGCATCTCCAGGCCCACCATCTCCGGCAAGAGGACCAAGTTCTTCCAAAGTGGCCTCATAACCAGAGAGGCCTACGTGGACTGGCAGAAGATCTGCTGCGAGCTCATGTCCTTCTACCATGTCAAGACCCGTCATGGCCACGACATCCAGGACTTGAGCAGGGTCCATGCCGCCTTTAGAAAGGTGGGAGCGCCCCTCTTCAGCTATCTGCAGCCTGGGGAGATCTTCGGCGCCTTCCTGTCCAGCGGCTATCCCGAGCTCAAGAATAGGATGGATATTGTGGTGAGGGACCTCGCTGCCCAGGGATTAATAGTGGAGAGGCCCATGCTGGTCATCATGCCCTTGAGGGAGATTAAGGTCAATAAGGTGGACTACTCCCTCATGGTCGGTCAGATGCTCGGGGTTGGAAAGGAGATATGAGGCAGAGGGATGAGATCGTCATCCTCTGCTCGACCATAGATTCGGCCAGCTTAAACATTGGACAGTGTCTCCAGGAGTTGGGGACTGGACGGATGAAGGAAACTTCAGGTCTCTTGACAACAGGCGTCTCCTCTTCCATGATGAGGAGCAGACGGCTCAAAAGGACATAGAGGACCGGCTAAAGAGCCTGGGTTTAGATTCGGAACTGATAGTCTTTTCCTGTAGGCACAAGTCCAAGGATGAGATACCATGGCTTGGGGGTCACTTCACAGGGGATGCCCAGAAGAGCGATCTTGCAACAGCTGCACCTCTTGCCCTCAGGTCCTTTCTTCACAACATTTCGGTCAGGATTCCTGAATGCTTCAGATGCTCTGCCGAGGCCACCCACCACGGCCCAACCGATGTTAGAGTGCCCTCCTTCTTTGCAGAGATTGAAAGCAGCGAAGCCCAGTGGTCCGACCGCCGGGCAGGCCTAGCTGTAGCCAGGGCCATCATGGATTTGGATCTAGTGGAGATGCCGGTCTTTCTGGGGTTTGGGGGCGGCCACTACGTCCAGAGGCAAACTGAGCTCATCTTCGAGGTAGGGATCGCTTTTGGCCACATTTTCTCCAGCTATCAGGTGGGATACTTAAGCCTTGAACTTGTGGAGCAGGCAAAGGAGAAGTCGGGGGCGTCTTATGCCTATATGGACAGGAAGTCCCTGAAATCCCCAGACCGAACGATGATGTCTGAGATTCTCAAGGATGTAGGGATTGAACTCCTCAAAGGAAAGGAGATCCGCGCAACTTATCCACTAAAGGAAAAGATGATCAATTCATAATTACATAAAACCGTATTTTTTCTCCATTATAGTCGTTTCCACCGAAGCCTGTCTTAGATTCTCCACTTCGATGTCAGATGCGGTCTGGTCCCGCTAACTAAATCAAGTCCTAATCTATATATTGTCGATAGCTTACGTTAAATATGTATATATGTATATATGTATATATATACATATACAGGCGTCCTATAAATGTGCGTATAATTATATTAAGTTCTAGTCGAGTTTCTTTCAAAAAGGCGTGAAAAGTATGGATGGCACAACAATCCCCCTGGCGAAGTTATCGGATAAAGTCCTGGAAACCATAAGATCGAGTGACAAAGTCCCCCCCTCCAGACTGAGCTGAAAAAGTCCTGGGCGAGGAGAGCAGCAAGCGCTCAAAAGCAGTCCAGAAGCTTGAGAAATCCAGAATCATAAATCGGGAGGGTAGCCATAAGGAACTCCAGGACTTATCTCATCAGAGCTGTGGAGAAAAAGAGCCTTGGAGAAAGAATCCAAGGAGTTTCTCAAGAAAAAAAAGCCCATAGGAACTCACGAAAGATGAAGAGGCCCATGACAATGGCACCCAAGCTGGCCGGAGCCATATCGATAATTACTTAACAGAGATCTACCTGCTATACCTGCTGCGCGGAATCACTGGAACCCCCGGAACCTCCAACTGATGCGGGCAGGTAATTTATGGTGAAAGCCTTCTTGAAGCTCATGAGGCCCGGCAACTGCCTCTTGGCAGGCCTGGCAGCCCTGATAGGTCTACTCACGGCCAGCGGACTTAAGCCCTTAACCGGAGGCCTAGAGCCCCAGGCTGCTCTTGGCATCTTCATCATAGTCTTTCTCATCACTGGCGCTGGAAACGCCGTCAACGACTATTTCGACAGGGAGATAGATGCCATCAACAGGCCCGAAAGGCCTATCCCCTCGGGAAGGGTGAAGCCCATGGCCGCCCTCAGGTGGTCACTGGCCCTCTTTGCAGTAGGCTGCACTCTAGCATGGCGCTTGAACTGGATCTGCTTTGCCATTGCCATCGTCAACTCAGTCCTCCTTTATTTCTATGCCAGGAACCTCAAGGCCACACCTCTGGCAGGAAACCTGACCGTAGCTTACCTCACGGGCTCCACCTTCATCTTCGGAGGCGCAACCCTGGGACTGGATGGGGCAAAAGCCATGGTGTTTCCAGCCATCCTTTCGGGGATGGTGACCGTGAGCAGGGAGATCGAGAAGGCGGTGGAGGACATGGAAGGCGACCTCAAGGGAGGGGCCAGGACACTTCCCATCATGGTCGGCGCCAAACCCTCAAGCTATCTGGCAGCGGCCTTAACTCTGGCTGCCCTGCCCTTAAGCTTCCTGATTCCATTGGGCAGGGCCTATCTGGCAGTGGTGTCGGTGGCTGACCTGCTTTTGATCTTTGCCCTGACAAAAACAGTTAAGGGCGACGCCACAGGTGCTCAGAGGGCCTTGAAGATGGGCATGACCGTGGCTCTGATCGCTTTCCTGGCGGGCGCCCTGGAAAGATTTATTTTTATTAAGATCTATCTGTGAGCAAAGCAGGCCACTATCGGCTCTCCCAGGCAGTTGATCTTGGCAAAGCCGTACCTTTCGAACTGGACAACCTTTCCCCACTCCGAGGCAATGCCTGCCTCTCCGATACCTTCATCAGTCTTCTCAGGACCCATTACCCTTACCGTCAGGCCATTTACAGGAGCCCAATGGATTATCTTCATCTTCTTGCCCTTGGAGGACTCAACCTCAGTACCGGCGTACTTGGCCTTGAGGGGTTCCATGCTCACGAACTCTATGTTGCAAAGGTCCTTGAGCCTAATCCTGTCGCCGGGCTTTAAGCCTCCTAGATCACTCTTGCACACCAGGACTTCGTTTCCGGCAGGTATCTCCCTAAATCCCCTATCGATAGTCGGATGCATGGGTGCTTTGGCTACCGCCGGGACATCGCCCTCTATCTGGAGCTTGACGGGATCCCATACAAAGAAATATCTGTTGGCCTCGGGCTCCACTAGCCTCCGGTTCTCGGCGTAGATGCTGTCCATGCTGATGCTTATATCGGTCTCTCCGACGCCCAGATCCACGATGAACTTCCTCAAGGCTTCAGGCCTTATGCCGCGGCATTTCATGGCCTTCACCGTTGGTATGCGGGGATCGTCCCAGCCGCGGTACTCCCCGGCCTCGATGGCCTTCCTGAGCTTGCTGGTGCTGAAGGAGCCGAACTGGTGAATCTTGATCCTTCCCCAGTGGACAACTTTTGGATAGATCCAGCCTAGGTAGTCATAGACGTAGCGCTGCCTGCGCTCGCTGTCAGCCAGATCCTTGCCCCTCAGGATGTGGGTGGTTCCCAGGAGGTGATCTTCCACCGCCGACTCGAAGTCCAGGAGGGGCCAGACCCTGTACTTGGATCCAACCATCGGATGGGGAGCCGTAACTATCCTGAAGGCCGCCCAATCACGTATGGCCGGGTCCTTGTGGCTCATGTCAGTCTTGACCCTAAGGACAGCCTGGCCTTCCTGTAATTCTCCTGAAAGCATCTTCTTCCAGAGAATCATGGACTCTTCGGGGCTCTGATCCCTGTGAGGGCAGACGATGCCCTTATCCTTGAGCTCCTTGAAGGCAGCCTGCTCGCAGGAGCAGACGTAAGCCCCGCCTGCCAGGATGAGCTCCTCGGCTGCCTGGTAGTAGTAAGGCACCCTATCGCTGGCCACTATGACCTGATCGGGCTTGGCTCCCAGCCATTCGCAGTCCTCTATGTACCAGCGGTAGGCTTCGGGCATGGGCCTCTTCTTGACTGGATCTGTATCGTCAAAGCGCAGGAGGAATCTGCCCCCATATTTTTTGACATACTCTGAGTTGACGATGATTCCCCTGGCGCTTCCCAGGGTCGGAGGGCCGTTAGGGTTGGGGGCAAAACGCATTACTACGTCTCCATAGGCTCCTTCCAGAGGCGGAAGGCCCTTGGCTGGTTCCTTGTGCTCTGAGAGCTCGGCTATAAGCTCGGGAGCTATGGCTTCCAGGCGTCTCTGCCACTCCTCCGGGCTCATTTTGACCATCTCAGAAAGGACTGATCCGACCAGCGGAGAAATCTCCTTGGCCTTGGACCTCAGCTCCGGGTGCTCCCCCATGAGCTTTCCCATGACAGCCCCTGCGTTGGGCGCAGCCTTGTACTTCACGGCGTTCTGAAGCGCGTACTTCTCGATGAGCTCCCTGATCTCTGCCATATGCCTTTCCTACCTTCTAATGAACCTATATTGAACCGGCGGATTAAGTCCACGCCGAGCAGTGATAAATGCACATCGATCTACTTAAACTGACCGTTCGCACTGCCCGCATTGCCTTTTCTGCATCAAACTCGTGGCATCTTCTATGATCTTCCGATGATCAAAGGCCAGTGGAGGAAGGCTATCCATGGGAAAGACCTCGGCCGATGCAGCATCAGAGCCAGAGACCATCTCACCAGACCCCTCTGCCAAGTAAGCTATCGACACCATGTGGCCCCTTGGATCGCGCCCAGGGTCGGAGTATACGCCGATCAGATCCAAGATCATCGCATCCAGGCCCGTCTCCTCCTTGGCCTCTCTAACGGCGGCACTCTCCGTGGTCTCTCCAATCTCTACAAATCCCCCGGGAAGGGCGTAAAATCCCTTGTAAGGGGGGTTCTTGCGCCTTATCAACACAAGCTTTCCCTGAAACAAAAGCACAGTATCCGCGGCCAGAGATGGGGTTTTCAAAGCAGCACCTCTCAAGTAGCTATACCACGAAACGATATTTAAGTCAGGATGATAAATAACGAAAAGGTTATATACGTCACATACCGTAATTGCACCCGGCAAAAGTCGATTGATTTGATCTCCCTCCTTTACCCTACATCCCATCGGCTTTTGCCAGATTTTTCTGAATAAACCTTTAAGCGGGGAGAACCTCAAGTATCAGAGACGATGGTCTGTAGATCATGCCCTTTTACGTGCTCAAGTTAGGAGGAAGCCTCATCCATAAGGCCAAAGCGCTCATGGTGCAGATCCGACGCCTTGAAGAGAAGGGCTTTGACTTCCTGATAGTGCCTGGGGGAGGACCCATGGCAGACCTGATCAGGGATATCTCTTCTGACCAAAGGCTCTCGGAGGAGGCATCCCACTGGA
>CAZKWM010000100.1:0-8767 GCA_964556405.1 uncultured Methanotrichaceae archaeon
CCAGAACCCTGGACATCCATAGCATCTCAGCCCTACCGGTAGTGGACAAGGAGAATAAGGTCATAGGCATGGTTACCAGCAATGATTTATCGAGGCTCTTTGCCAGGAGGCGGTAAATGACTAAGCTTATGCTTCGCGTGGCTCCGGGAATCGTACGCCAGCCTATCATAGCCTCGGTCATCCTGGAGACCTCGGCCCTCTTGAATATCGAGCGTGCCAGGATTGACGCCGCCCAGGGGGAGATTGTCTTAGAAGTATCTCCCGATAAGTGTAAGGAGGTCAAGATGGCCTTCGAGAGGCGAGGGGTGGACGTGGAGATCCTGGAGATGCCGGTCTCTCGGGATGAGGGGGAGTGCATCCACTGCGGCGGCTGCGTCTCCATATGCCCCACCAGCACCTTCAGATTCGAGGAATGGTGGGTGGTCATGGACTCGGGGAAGTGCATCCAGTGCGGCTCCTGCGTGGAGGCCTGCCCCCAGCGCGCCTTGAGGCTCATGCTGAGGTAACCGCTGCGGATATGTCGTTGTCGCGCACGACCGTATCCCCTGACCATAAATATTTTATTTCTCGAAAGGTTTAATAGTGGGTTGGCATTGTCTCGGCTCTTGAGACGTCGACCTGGGCTCTCTGGAGGCTATTGTTAATCATCCGATATTTCTTCCCAAACTAGGCTTTGAGCCCAAAAAGACTTTCTAAGAGATATTTTGAAGAGTCTACATTTTCACATTTTTTCATCCATGGTTCGAAACAAATGACATAAATAGTTTTATATATCATCAATGATATTAAAATTGACTTCTCCGATAGGTCTTAAATATGCCGTTAAAACTTCTATTTTATAGGTATTAATCTGATAAAGGTACATATATTACTCATGAAAGAAATCGGAGATTTTATATTCCCGGACTGTTACTACCCCTTAAATAGGTATAGTTCGTATAATTCACTCAAGCAATGAGGAGGGGTATGTTAGAAAGCCTTGGGGAGATTACCGTTGGACCTGAGACAACGGTGAAAGGGCTTGGTCTTAGTTCCTTTGTCCAGGATGAGGGGAATGGTGGTGGCCTTAATATGGGTCGTGGAGAGGTGAGGGTGGATGCCTGACACTCACTCTTACCTTGGAGCCATAGCTGAAGCCCTATCTGATCCCAAAGGATGCGACTTAGAGAAGCTGGGGAAGATAACCTCGGGGGCTCCGGCACCCTTATCATCTTTCATAAAGGCGGCTTTGACCTCGGACGGCGCCATCATGCACAGCATGCTTAGGGAGCTGGCTGATGACGCATCAAAGCAGAACACCTTCGATGCCTGGTTCGATCTAGGGATATTGGCCCACAAGTTCTTCTTCAACCAGGCGGCCATGGATTACTACGAGAAGGCCTTGCAGCTTGCTGGCGGTGACAAAAAGAAGATGGGCAAGGCCATGAACAACCTAGGAAGCCTCTACGCTGAGGTGGAGGACTGGGGGAAGGCTTACGATTACTATAAGAATGCCCTGGAAGCCCTGGAGAAGGCGGGAGACTTCAAGGAGGCCCTCTCCACCCTCAACAACCTGGGTCGGATCCACCAGATCAAGGGTGAGTACTCCAGGGCTCTGGAGTGCTATCAGAGCAGCTTGACCCGCCTTAGGAGCATGGACGACAGGGCCGGTGCCGCCGATGCCCTGAACAATATGGGCCGGGCCTATCAGCTTAAAGGTGACATTTCCTCCGCGGAGGAGTGCTTCAGGCAGGCCCTCTCCGAAGTGGAGCTTTCAGGAGATAGAATTGGGGTGGCCAGGGCTTACAACAACCTGGGATCCATCCACGAGATCAACAGCGATTGGGGTCGCGCCCTGGACTTCTACGAAATCGCCCTGCGGAGCCTGGAAGACCTGGGGGACAAGGCTGGTGTAGCCAAGGCCTACAACAACCTGGGCAACGTCTACTTCAAGGCCGGCAAATGGTCCCAGGCCATGGACTGCTACCAGAAGGGTCTCCACTGCATAGAGGGGCTCTCCGACACCACCGGCCTGGCCTCCACCCTGAATAACTTGGGCCTGGTCTGTGTGGAACGCGGTGAGTGGGAGCAGGCCGAGGAGTACTACAATAAGGCCATAGATCACATGGAGCGTCACGGCGACATGGCAGGGGTTGCCAAAGCTCTATCCAACCTGGGGAGCATCTTTTACCGCAAGGGTCAGCCTAGTGGGGCCATAGATTGCTACAAGAGGAGCCTGGAGATAAAGGAGAGGCTCAAGGACGAGAGGGGGGTTACTGCCACCCTGAACAACCTGGGCCTCATATACTCGGATAAAGGCGATTGGAATCTGGCCATCAAGAGCTACAAGAGGTCCATAGAGATCCTCCAGGGTCTGGGAGACGAGCTTGAGGCTGCCAAGGCCATATCCAATCTAGGCAGCGTATACCACCTGAAAGGCGACTGGGACAAGGCCAAAGATCTCCACTGGGAGGCCATGGAGATCCAGGAGCGGTTGGGAGACGAGCACGGTGCCTCCAGGACCCAGAACAACCTGGGCCTGGTGTACCAGCTTAAGGGTGACTGGACCATCGCCGAGGATTACTTCCATAAGAGCTTGGAGATAAAGGAGCGCCTGGGGGACATCCAGGGCATCGCCACCACCCAGACCAATCTGGGCAATATTTGTCATAAGAGGGGCGATTTCGATGGGGCCGTGAGCCACCTCAAGAAGGCCATGGAGACCTTCGAGGATCTGGGAGATGCCCACGGGGTCGCAGCCACCCTGAACAACATGGGCAACATCTACGCTGATAGAGGGGACCACCTCCAAGCTATCAAGTACTACACCATGAGCGTCGAGGCCAAGAAGGACCTGGGGGACATCCACGGCGCTGCCACCACCATGGGCAACCTGGGTGGAATCTACTATCGCCAGGACCATCTCGGTAAGGCCGAGGAATATTACAGGGAGAGCTTGGAGATCTTTGAGGGAGCCGGAGACAAGCACGGAGAGGCCAACTCCCTCTTAGGCCTGGGAAATATTCTGACTGAGAAGGGCGACTGGGAGGAGGCGGTGGAGAATTACTCCCGTTGCATAGATCTCTTGAGAACGCTGGGGGGAGATGCCAGCGCCATGATCACCGCCATCAACAACATGGCGGGAATCTGCTATAGGTTGGGCCGGTGGCAGGAGGCTGCTGATAAGTACAACGAGGTGGTGGAATCCCTCAAGTCCATGGGCGACGTCCACGGTGTGGCTGCGGCTTTGAGCAACCTGGGCAACATCTACAGTGAGCAGGGAGCGTGGGATAAGGCCGCCAGGAACTATGAGGAGAGCATGGATATTCTGGAGAGGCTCGGGGATATCTACGGCTCCGCTGTCACCCGCAACAACATGGGCAACATCAGCTATCGTCGTGGAGACTGGGCGGCGGCCTTGGAGCATTACGATGGCGCCAGGGAGGGATTTGAGGAGATCGGAGATGAGAGGGGCGCTGCTGCTACCTACAGCAACATTGCCAGCATCTGCTACAAGAAAGGCGACTGGTCCAAAGCCCTGGAATCCTACCAGAGGAGCCTGGAGATCTTCGAGGCCCTCGAGGATTCCGGGGGCAGGTCCAAGGTCATCTCTAACCTTGGGCTCTTCTACTATCGCCGAGGAGAATGGGACCTGGCTCTGGACCACTTCAGGATGGGCCTGGACATCGAGGTCAAGGAGGGCGATGTGGAGGGCGCTGCCGAGATGCAGGCCAACATCGACATGGTCAGCTCCAGCCAGGGCAAGGCCGGGATGGACGTGGACGAGTACCATAGGCAGATAGAGGAGCTGGAGGAGCAGGGCGACTTGAGCGGTGTGGCGGAGGTCACGGCTGCCCTAGGTGGCGCCTACGCCGACGCTTATGAGTGGGGGAAGGCTATTTCCAGCTACCAGTCCAGCATTGAGACCTTCCGGAAGCTGGGTGATTCCTACGGCGAGGGCCAGGTTCTGGCCAACCTAGCCATGGTCTACAAGGACAAGGGCGACTGGGAGAAGGCGACGGATGCCTTTGATTTAAGCTTGAAAATCTTCGATTCCCTGGGAGCGGGACCCTGCGCGGCCACGGTTAAGCTCAACTTGGGGACCATAAAGAGCCTCAAAGGCCAGGACAAAGAGGCCGATACCCTCTTGACCAGCGCAGTCAACGTCTTTGAGGGTCTCACCGCGGTCCCCGATCTATGTGAAGGATACCTATCCATGGCCGGATTCAAGCTCCGGGCTGGCCTGCCAGTGGAGGCCAGGTTCTATCTATCCGAGGCCGAGGCCATGGTCCACAGGATAGAGTACGAGCCCATAAGGATCCGGCTCTATAGCACCTGGGGCGATTATTATCTGGCAGAGAAGTACTACAGCGAGGCCTGCAGCAACTACCAGAAGGCTCTAGTCCTGGCTAGGAAGCTTGGTGACCCCTACGAGGAGGCCAAGGCTTTGAGGAATCTGGGCTCCATGGCCATGGCGGAAGGGAAGTTCAGCGATGCCAAGGATAAGCTCAAGGCCTCTTTGGCCATCCTGGAGAAGCTGGGGGCCATGTACGACGTTCTCTCGGCCTATGATGACCTGGCTAATCTGGCTTTAGCTGAGAAGGACTTCTCCACCGCAGAGGAGATCGCTCTTCTATTAGAGCGTCAGGGAAAGACCCTGGGATACGTGGACCTGAATATCAGGGCCTTAACTATCCTTGCCGATTGTGAGGCCAAGACCGGTAGGAAGGGTGAGGCAGTGAGCGATTACTCTGAGGCCTTGAAGCTCGCCAAGGATTGGGGAGAAGCCGCCTACTCCAAGACCCTTTACCAGCTCTCCAGTAAGGTCTTGGAGTGCGTGGAGGAAGGTTCTGGGGCTAAGAAGAAACCCGAAGGAAAGTCTTTCTTGGGCAACCTCAAGGCCAAGCTGGAGAAGAGGGAGATCAAGGACCTTCTGGAGAAGCTGCCTGCGGCCTTAGATCTCTATAGGTCCGAGAACTAGCCATCTATATGGGTGGCTATCTTATTTTTATCTAGCTTTACCTTTCCCTATTGTCGCTCCAATTTGCACTTACTGAACTGAATCTCTTGCTGCCAGGAGGCCTTCTTTTGATGCTCTGGGTTTCGCTAGGAGGGGGTGGGAACCTAACCCATCAGAGCATATGACTTTTAATTTAGTGAACTACCCCACCCTGAAGAGTAGGGCTTCCCACTTCGTTGCCAAAACTTGCATCACAGATATGTGATGTAGAGGTTTTGACTCTATGGGCGCTACGGGCTGTTCCATCCCTGTGGAGAGGATGTTCATGGCTGCGTTGTAGTCACGATCGGAAGAGAAGCCACAATAGGGACAATCATGAACCCTATCCGATAGCTCCTTCTTTACGACGCTACCGCAGAAGGAACACCTCTGAGAAGTGCTACGCGGATCTGCAGCTATCAGCTTTAGACCAGCACTTTGAGCCTTGTACGAAAGCATGAACGCGAACTTAGACCAAGAGGCATCGTGGATGTTTCTATGGGTTCCTTTGCTATTACCATCCTCTTTGAGCCCTTTGACATCCAGATCTTCAACGCAGATGATATCGTATTCGTTGACATACATCCTGGAAAGCTTATGAAGGAAATCCGCTCTTTGATTATTAACTCTCTCATGAACCTTATCCAGCTTATCTTTGAGCTTCTGGCGGTTATTCGAACCGTTCTCTGCTCTTGATAGCCTTCTTTGGATACTCTTAACCTTGATGGCGGCCTTCTCCGCAAACCTTGGGTTCTCTGCCGAATTTCCATCACGGTCTACGACAAAAGACTTCAGGCCGACTATCCAGCCCCACGGCATTGCCTGTCTGGAATAATGGCTCCTTCGCCTGCTCGGCCTGGACTACAGCAAACCATCTTTTACCAGCACGCGTGATCAGGATTGTTTTGACACATCCTTCGATCTTGCGGTGGAGCTCGATCTTAATTTCTCCTATTTTTGATAGCTTCAGGATGCCGTGGTCTTGGTCAAGCTTGAATCCCGATTGATTATAGTTCAGGGTATTGTACCAATTCTTACCTTTGAACCTTAGATGACCAACTTTTCGTCCTTTTTCTTCAGAGCTGCCAGGCTTGCGATACTGCTATGCAAGGTGTAGTTGACCATCTGAAGGACCTTGGAATAGACCTTCCTCAATTCAGGGTTCTCTGATTTCAGGAGAGGTATGAGGTTCTGAGTGTCGTAAGTTGTTAGGGTCTTACCTCTTTCCCACGCCTTGGTGCTCATTCTGCCCCATGGGTACCCTTCAAAAGCCTCTGAGTGGTGGTAAATACCAACTCGAAGTTGATAGATACAAGTGCATAGATTGCCAGAAGTGCCAGAAGGTCTGTCCCATGCAGCTTCCTGTAAACGAGATTCAAGATAAACCGGATTGCATAAAATGCGGTAGATGCATTGAAGCCTGTCCTAAGGAGGCCCTTCACTTTTAAAGCTTGGCAAAATGAATCATCATTTAACCAGGGCACAGGAGGGCGTACCTGTAAAAAGATAAGGGGGCTAGTAAAGGAAATTTGGCAAATATCTCAGAAATGCCAGAACCTGAGCCATGTGTGCCCTGGAAGAGAATATCTTCGAGAATAAGTCATCCCACTTTGATTATTGCGGTCTTTCCCATGTGCTCGTTTAAGGTCCCATTTTTAAATCCGGCGACGGAATCCCCTCAACGCAAGCTGTGAAGTTGCCGCCTTTACATCCAAGGGCATGATAATACCCCATAACGCCTGGCTTACGCTACGATCAGGGCCAGCCGAGATATACCCTTCTTCGTAGGTCTTGGATGGAAGGGTCGTGACACATAGTTCCCATAATGGCCTTGAGTTCTTTCTCCAGATCGCTGGTAGGCCGAGGTGTATCGAAGATAAACAGATAGGCAAAACTTAAGCTGCCGGTATCCTCCCTCCACCAGCTTCGTATAGTACGTCGTAGTGCCAGTGCACTCCTCGTATTCCGGCGTCATGGGAACGCATTGACCTTCTGCCCTCCGAAGTCTAGGGAGATGTTATGGTTATAGAGAGGTATAACCTGGTAGCTACCTAATGTGGGAGCGGTAAATGCTATAAGCGCAAGAATCGAAATACATAAAGGGATGGTGGGGTATCTGAAGATGGTGATCCCTCCTATTTTACCTTCTGAGATATCATACTGATGGCTTGGGTCAGGCAAAGCCTATCTAGAACCCTGGAGACGATCTCCTCAAAGGCCTTACCAGACGCAGTTTCTCTGCCTGTAAAGGTCATGCCCTTATCCCCCAGCATTCCAATCTCAGAATCTAGAGGCACAGTACCGAGGAAATATATTCCCAGTTCCCTGGCAGCCCTCTCTCCTCCGCCTTTTTTAAAGACTTCTATGGCCTGGCCGCAGTAGAGGGCAGGAAAGGCCGCTCATGTTCTCGGATGATGCCTATCAGGGGCACGTTCATGGCCAGGAACATGTTGACGGCCTTCCTGGAGTCCAGCAGAGCCAGCTCTTGGGGTGTGGTGACGACTATCGCCCCCTCCAGGTCCGGTACCAGTTGTACTACACTTATGGGCTCGTCGCTCGTTCCTGGGGGCAGATCCACCAGTAGAAAGTCCAGGTCGCCCCAGTTCACTCCCTCCAGGAACTGTTTTATGGCCGCCATCTTCATGGGGCCCCGCCAGACCACGGCCGAGTCCTGACTCTCCAGGAGCAGGACCATGGATACAGCCTTAATTCCCTCGGCCATGGCAGGCTCTATTCCTTCGGGGCCTGATGTCAGCCTTCTGTTCTCTATACCCAGGAGCTTGGGGATGTTGGGACCGGTGATGTCTGCATCTAGGATTCCTACACTATAGCCCCTGTGCTTCAAGGCTACGGCTAGGTTGACTGTCACAGTGCTCTTGCCCACTCCACCTTTGCCGCTTCCCACCACGCTTTATCCTGCCCAGGCGAGCGGAGGTTCTATCATGGACATTGGCATCGGTGCACGTGTCGTGCTCGCTGCAGGAGCCGCAGCTTCCATCGCAGCTACTCTCATCAAAAGAGCTCATATCTCCATCATCTCTATGAATACAGTGAAGGACCGTGTCCTTGCTGGAAAAAGTAGCTTATGAGACCATATATTTAAATATTTCTTAAAACGCCAGTATCTAAGAGCCAAGTCAAGAGCCGAAAGGCCCACCGGGGGTTGGAGTGAATCGGTTAGATTCATTTAATCGTGCTCGATAGGCCCGGTGATGGACCTCTGTCTGGGAAAACTTAAAATATAACATCGCATATTGGAGCATTTGTTCCTAAAAGGCAGAGGGGCCTTGGATGAAGATTGAAGTTGCAAACCATCCCACAGGGGAGGTATGATCGTCTGGCACCTTTCATTGAGATCAAGGATCTGACGGTTCGTTTTGGAGATGTCGTTGCCCTAAACATGGTCAATCTGACCATAGAAGAGGGCGAATCGGTGGGAATTTTAGGCCGGAGTGGCTCTGGAAAGAGCGTCCTCATGCATGTGCTTAGGGGCGTGGAGTCCTTTCCAGGCACTACCGGGAGCGTTATCTACCACGTGGCCAGGTGCAGCAAATGCGGCCAAGTAGATCCACCCAGCCATGCAGGCAAAGCCTGCAGGTGCGGGGGAACCATGGAGCCCTTCCAGGCCGATTTCGTCTCCATGGGCATCAACGATACCGAGAGACGGGACGTGGTAAAGAGGATCGCCATCATGCTCCAGAGGACTTTTGCCCTTTACGGCGATGAGAGGGTCATAGTCAACGTCATGAGGGCTGTGGAGGAGTTTGGAGATACCATAAGCATCCAGAG
>CAZKWM010000101.1:0-3797 GCA_964556405.1 uncultured Methanotrichaceae archaeon
CGGGATTTATAATTGTGCGGGCACGCTAATCATAAATAGTGGCACCATAACCGGGAATAATGCAGAGGTGGGTGCAGGTGTCTTCAACGACGAAGGTACGATGGTCATGAAAGGCGGTGTCATAACGGGGAACACAGCTACACTGAGATGTGGCGGGGTCCTAGACCTCGGTTACATGGACTTTAGAGGGGGAGCCATAGTCGATAACACCCTAGGTAACGTATACACTCCATCTTAAGGGATGGCATCAGCCTTTTCTTTTTTAGCGCTTAAATCTTCTTATTTACGTCGAAAATAGCTTCTACAAACACCGTCAAATCGTAATAAGCCTTGTCATCAGTCGAATATAACCCTAATGTAAACAACACTGTACTGGTAAACATGGTCAAGAACATTACCCCCGAATGGGAAGACTTCTTGAACATAGCTGCTGCCTGTATGTTAGATAAGCAGTTTAAACATTGGGTCTACTTAGTAGGTCCTGGCGGAACAGGCCTATCGCGGCTAGTCAAGATTCTGACCCACATAGTAGGCAAAGACTCGATTTGTACTACACCGACGGAAATGCTGAAGAAGAATCAGTTTGCAGCTAAAGACTTAGTCAATGCTAAATTGCTCATTAACACTGAGGTCGAGGGAAATAAGGTTGAAACGGAGTTCGTAAAGAAGATGACTGGCGGAGATGCACTTAGGGGCGAGAACAAGTATGGTGGCTCGTTCCCATTCTACACAGCATGCACTCCAATCTTCACCACTAACGACCCACCAGAGCCTTATAGCGGCGGACAGGATTTAGGCAGGCGTATAATCGTTATAACCTGTACTTGGTTCTTCGTAGAGGAAGTGACTGACCCTAACCACCAGAAGTTGTTGGACCCGGATACCGATGCCAAGATAGATAACCCCGAAAATCTGAGTGCACTAATAAATGAACTACTGCCACTAGCTCAGAAGATCCTTATTGCTGGTGAAGTTCCGATGAAGGTAAGTAAAGGTGTAGCAGTACTAGAGAGTCTATCTCATTCGGTAGAGAGCTTCCTTGATGCCAAATACGAGCTACGATCTTACCTAGAGCCCTGCCAACTATCCAGCCTATGATAAGTATGATGATAACTGCAATAATATTAGGCCGATATAGACGCATCGTTGATAATGCGGCTGTAAAGCTGGTCGATATATCATTCACAACCATTTATATTTATTAAAAATTATAGATATTTCTGCTTACGTTCAACTTAACTCGCAAATAGCCCTCCATAGACCTCTTTAGATTCAGGTGAGAACAGGATTATATACGATAAATAACCGGAAAATATATAATTTTTCCTTCCAATTATACCTCGAAGGGCCTTAGATATAAGATTAAAGATTATATCTATATTTAGGTAAACTATTAACCAAGAAGGCCCGAGGAGAAGATGACTTTGGATATGAGTATATGTCTAAAAAATCTTTGAAACGCGGAAGATAGTTCAGGGCTGCTTCAAACCACTTTGCATCTTTCTAGTCCACATGAGACACGCACGTCCAGTGGTAGTATCCCAGTATGCCCGTCCCTGTGACCTGATCGAACTCCTCCAGCTCCATGCCGCATATCTGGCAAAGCTCGCCATCTTCCACCTCTATCTCGGCATCGTTGCAAAGCACCGTTACCATCGTGTTTTTCATGAACCTCGGCTAGCTTTAAGCTTTCTCCTACGTCTGGATTGAAGATCAACGTCAACCTTGGATCGATAAATTCATAACGCTCTTTGAACGCATTGCAGCCTGCAGAGGTGTCGAGTGTTGAAGATAATCGGTCTGACCGACAAAGAGGTCGAGTCCAGCTTACGCAGCGCCGGGATTGGCATGTCCGCGGCTGAGGCGCGCTCTATTGCCAAGGTCCTGAATAGGGACCCTACTCTTACAGAGCTATTCTGCTATGATGCCATGTGGTCTGAGCATTGCTCCTATAAGAGCAGCCGCGCCACCCTCAAGGAATTCATGCCAACAGAAGGCCCAAACGTCGTCCTCGGCCCTCAAGAGGACGCTGGAATAGTGGCCATAGATGATAAATGGTGCGTAGTCATCTCCCATGAAAGCCACAACCATCCGAGCCAGGTCCTACCTAACGAAGGCGCAGCAACCGGAATAGGTGGCGATGTCCGCGATGTGAACTGCATGGGTGCGACGGTAGTGGCGAGCGCCGATCCTCTGAGGTTCGGGAATCCCTATGGCCCCCAGAAGAACAAGGTCCGATGGGTGGCAGAGGGAGTCGTGGATGGGATCTGGCAGTATGGAAACGCCCTAGGCGTGCCCAACTTGGCAGGAGATGTGGTCTTTGATGAAAGTTTCGACTTCAACTGCCTTGTGAACGTCGTGGCCTTGGGGATCATGAAGAGGGACCAGATAATCCACTCCAGGGCTCCCAAAGGAGCTGGCGAGAAAGAGTACGATGTGATACTGATAGGCAAACCTACCGATGCTAGCGGCCTGGGTGGTGTGACCTTCGCCTCGGAGGCCCTGTGCGAGGAGGACGAGGCCACCAATCGTGGAGCTGTTCAGATACCCGACCCCTTCCTCAAGAACGTGCTCTTCAAGGCCAATGACGCCCTTTTCAGGCTGGTCAGGCAGGAAGGAGTGGAGATCGGCTTCAAGGATCTGGGAGGCGGCGGATTTACCTGCGCCACGTCGGAGATGGGATCGTCAGCAGGCTACGGTATGGAGATCGACCTGGACCTGATGCACAAGGCAGGCGACTTTCCTCCGGAGGTCCTAAGCATCGCAGAGACCCAGGAGCGCTTCCTCATCATATCCCCTAGAACGCTCAGGGAGAGGATCCTGAAGATTTACAATGTGGACTGGGATTTACCCAATGTATACGAGGGCGCCAGGGCCAGCATCGTTGGAAAGATCGTCACTCACGATAGGTTCCTGGTGAAGCACAAGGGCCGGGTCGTTTGCGATGTCCCCATTAAGCACCTCACCGGAGGCATAAGATACCAGCGTGAGGAGAAGCCCCGTGTGATGAGCCTGGCCGAGCCAGTCGTAGATATGCCCGTGAACATGAAGGCGGTCATGCTCAAGATCCTGGGATCGCCCAACATCGCTTCGAGGGAGCACATCTACAGATATTATGACACAGAGGTCATGGGCAACACTGTTATCAGGCCCGGAGAGGCCGATGCCGGCCTCATAGCTCCCGTTAGAGAAGAGAAGTTCGGCGTGGCTCTGGCAGTGGATTCCAATCCCTTCTACGGAAGGATCAACCCTTACTGGGGCGGCGCAACAGCTGTGGCAGAGTGTCTCAGGAACGTGGCTGCCATCGGAGCTACTCCCGCAGCCCTAACCGACTGCCTGAACTTTGGCAACCCGGAGAAGCCCGAGGCCTTCTGGGAGTTCAGGGAGGCTGTCAAGGGCCTGTCTGATGCCTGCAAGAAGCTCTGGCTAAAGGGCTATGTAAACCAACCCATTCCCATAGTATCAGGAAATGTGAGCTTCTACAACGAGTGCCCCTCCGGTTCAGTAGATCGATCCCCGGTGGTCGCCTGCGTGGGCACCATGAAGGACGCCGATAAGGGTGTTACCATGGAGCTCAAGGCCGCTGGGGATAAGCTATTCCTTATAGGGCCACGCTACGATGAGCTCGGCGGCTCGGAGTACTACAAGACCATCTTCGGCGTCACAGGAGCCAATGTGCCTATAGTCAGGTTCGAATTGGAGAGAAGCATGATCTACGCTATTATCGATTCCATAGACCAGGGCTTGGTGGCAGCCTGCCACGACATATCCAATGGTGGCCTGGCAGCCACGCTGTC
>CAZKWM010000101.1:3897-8752 GCA_964556405.1 uncultured Methanotrichaceae archaeon
TCGGTCAAGGAAGTGGGCATGGATGGAGAGCTCTTCAGGTGGAACCGTCCTGCTGCAGAGCTTTCTGCCTTTGACGGATTTATAGTCCCAGGCGGTTGGTCTTACGCTGACAGAATTAGAGCAGGGGCGATAGCCTCTAAAGAACCGGTGATGGATGCCCTTAGAGAGGAGGCGGCCAAGGATAAGCCTATCATAGGCATATGCAACGGCTTCCAGATCTTGGTCGAGAGCGGCCTCCTGCCCGGCACCACCGGCAACGGCAAGGTTGAGATGGCCCTGGCCCAGAATGTGATGATCTCGGATAAGAAGATCGTTCGAAGGGGCTACTACGTCGACTGGGTCAACATCAAGCACGACGCATCGCCCAGGAGATGCAGCGGCTCTTTCAACTTGAATAGGGGCGATCTTCTGCAGATACCCATAGCCCACGGCGAAGGCAACCTGGTGACCATGGAGAAGAGCCTCATTCAGAAGCTCAATGACGAAGGCCAGGTGGTCTTCAGGTACTGCGACTGCAATGGCCGTACGACCCCTGAGTTTCCAGTAAACGTTAACGGAAGCACTGAGAATATCGCCGGCATCTGCAACCCTGAAGGAAACGTTCTAGGCATGATGCCCCATCCTGAGAGGGCGTTCTTTGCCTGGCAGCTTCCATCCCACGATCCGAGGAAGCACCAGAAGGGCGCTGTGGGACCGGGAAGAAAGATATTCGAATCCATGAAGCGCTATATCGAGGTGACAGCATGAGCAGGATCAACCTTCGAGTCTGGTTGATTATACCTGATGCTGAGGCGGCTACGGTAAAGAATACGCTCATTCGCCGTATGGGCTACGGAGATATTCTGGCCGATGTGAAGAAGGAGCGCCTCTTCAGCATTGACGTGGATTCAGGCGATCCTCAGGAACTGGCCAAGGTCTTTGCCAAGGAGCTGGTTAATGAGAATAAGGAGAACTACAAGGCCTCCTTTGATGGAATCAAGTTTGAGGCTGGGTATGTGCCAGTGAAGGTTGCGCTGAAGATCGAAGATGGTGAGGCCATCTCCATCATGTACAGGCTCAGGAACAGACTTGGGTTCCAGAATGTGAAGGTCGTGGAGAAGGCGACGGTTTGGAAGCTGTACCTTAAGGGGGAGAATCCGGAGAAGGCGGCTAAGGAGATTGCAGAGGGGCTGCTTATTAATCCCAATAAGGATAGCTATGAGATCTTGGGGAAAGAGTCACTGGTTAGGGTGGTAGCGGCGGTGAAATGATGATTTTCATTTCTCACACCGCTCAAATTTTTCGATAATCTTTAAATGAGTTCCAAAATTCCAGCCCATTTCCATGTGGATGCTCCCCGCCCTTTAGGGCGGGGCTTCCATCGATTTGACGAAGAGATTGCATTCCCAATCTCAGAATATTTATAGCTGCATTGAGATCCCTGTCCATAGATATCCCACATCCAGGGCAGTTATGGACTCTCTCAGACAGCTCTTTCTTAACTATGAGTACCACACCTGGAGCACATCTGAGAGGTTCTCCTGGGATACACCAGTTCAACCACCGAGCCAGAGTATGCTGCTTTGCTCGCAGTCGCAGTTACTAGCATCCCCCAGGCAACATCGGAGATGGGCTTTGCCAGGTTGTGGTTTTTTAGCATGTTCTTGGCATTCAGGTCTTCGAAGGCTACTAGGCCAAAGCGGTCTACAAGATCACGGCTAACCTTGTTGATGAAATCCGATCTGCAATTAACGATCCTTTCATGGACTCTTTGAACTACCTTGAGAGCTTTCTTCCACTCAGGAGTTCCTTTAGAAGCCTTAGTTCTGTAATGCTTATGAAGTTTTTCTCTGGCGTTATTTTTGACGAATTGTCATAAGACTGTGGTTTTTGACTTATTTCTCTCTAACTTCCATGCCGCAACCTCTTTAGCAAGGGTCTCGATATCATCAATCCTCCAATTCAGGCATTGTCTAGAAAGCACAGAGAGTTCAATATCTGCCATATTGAGCCAACTTCCCTTCTTAGGGGTAAAGTGGAATCTGAGCTTTTTGGCTAGCTCAAAGGCGTTCTCTGGAAGAAAATATTCATAAAATCTTATAGATTTAGCATCAGGATATTGTAGGGATAATTTTTCCATAAAATCCACATAATCTACTTTAGTCCTATGTTCTTTAACACAGGTCATTCTCTTACCTTAGTGAGGATTAAAAGCGATAAAGACTGAGCAAATGCAATTGAGCTGATATTCATAAGGATCAATAAAGGCACAGTTCTAAAGTTGCTCGGTCGTAACGCTGAAGCAGATGCAGCCTTTGATAAGGCCAGGGGGATGGGCTATAGTGGCCAATAGCTCCTTCAATTCTTCAACCTTGGCCTTTTACTGAGATCTAGAAGTCAAATAGGGATTTCTGCCTTTTACCACCTTGTGATGTCTCAGATGGTGGTTTCTTTTCCATCTTCTTATCTCCATCATCTCCAACGTTTTCAGAGTTATTATCGACACTCTCCTCAACGGAGCGTTTCCTCCCCGGGGTGGACGGCTTAGAGGGCGATGGAGAGGATGATTGAGATAAAGATTGAGATGACGACTGAGTAGGTGATGCTGATGGAGATGACGCTTGAGATGGCAATTGAGATAACGATTGAGAGGATGACTGAGTGGGCAACTGAGACCCTCTCCATCCAAACTCGATATCCTCAGTCTGCTCTTTCTCCTTCAAGGCTTGGGATTCCTCAAAAATAGCCTGGACCTTCTTGGTAGTGGGATTGCTTCCCATGAGCATGGCTATCTCATCGGTGTTCAGATCCAGCTCGGCAGCAATCCTTGGCCCTAATTTCTTGCTTTTGAGAAGGCTGCCTATGAACCACATTAGCTCCATTCTGGCGTGGGCAGTGGAGACGTGTAGGTGTCTTGCTACCTTCCCGGCCGCTGAGTCTCTTATATTCCTGGCCTTCTTGGTCTGGCCCATCCTGCGCCAGAGGCTCGGGGGCCTGAAGGCCACATAGCCCGGCCTCCTCTCTCTCCTAGAGGCCTGGACGCCTCCGGTCATGAGGAAGCTGGCGTACCTCCACAGGCCGTAGTTCTGCCTTATCCTCACCCTGCCCAGGAAGGTATCGGCTCTGGATAGGATGTTGAAAGCCCTGGCCAGATCCTCCTGGGCATAGGCCGCGGGCAGGTTCTCATCTATCCAGTGGATGAGATCCTCGGGGCTCTCGTCCAGGTCGTAGGATGCCCTGAGGGCCTCGATGGAGCTTTTTCCCCTGAAGACCTTCTCCAGTGCCTGGAAGATAGAGAGCCTGTTATCCCTCTTTGCGGTGGCCACGTCCTCCAGGCTAAGCTCTGTTGAGCCCTCGGCAGCAGCCTGAAGGTCGTTGACGGCGCTTCTTAAATCTCCGTCAGCTCTCTCGGCTATGAGCTCAAGGGCCTCGAGATCACACTGGATTCCCTGATCTTGGCAGATGCCCCGAAGTCCTGAGACTATGGTCGGAGATCTTATAGACCTGAACTGGATGCCTTTGGCATTCTCTCTTATGGCCCTGTCCAACCCGTAATAGTCATTGGCTATGAGAAGAACAGGTTGGCTGGCGTTCTTTATGAGCTTGAGCATAGCCGAGGCTCCACCGCGGTCGGCGTTGCCGTGAAGGTTGTCGGCCTCGTCTAGGATTATGAGGCGCCTTCTGCCGGAGAAGGTCCCGCTCAGGGCGGCAGGTCCGGCGATGCTGTTGATGGCCCCAGCGGTCCTGGCATCGCTGGCGTTCATCTCGACGTATTCCCAGTCTAACTGATTTCCAAGAGCCTGGGCTGCCGATGTCTTGCCGCTTCCTGGAGGACCGTAGAGGACCACAGCCCTGGTCACGGGCTTTCCTTCCTCCCAGGACCTGGCCCAGGCCTCTAATTCAGAGACCGCCTTGTTGTTCCCCAAAACATCCTTCAGGGTCCTTGGCCTGTACCTCTCCGTCCACTTGAGGGGTGCTGTTGGTGCCGTTGCCACCATCGCTGCCGTCCTTTTATCCCGTCAGTTCTAATTATCGATCCTATTGTTTATAGGTCCTATTATACTCTGGAATCTTATTACACTTCCGGACCTATCAGTCCAGCAGCCTTGCAGATCCATCCCTTTACCAGATGCCCTCCCTGCCGGTCATCTCCTCCACTTTGATCTCCCAGATAGTCATGGGCATCTTTTCTAAGTCTTCGGCCTTAAACTGCTTGCCTCCGTGGCCGCCTATTCCCTTCTTGGTGAAGACCTCGAACATCTTCATCTTGGCCGCGACATCAGAGCTCAAGGAAGCTGTGCCATAAGCCAATACGCTCGACCACTTCTCTCCGGATAAAGAGTCCATCTGGAAGCAGACCCTAGGATTGCCGGTGGCATATTCCACCTTCTTTCCCTTTCCTCCGACCCTGGAGTGGAGGTATATCACTCCATCGGAGTAGACGTAGGACATGGGCACCGCATAGGGATGATCATTCAAGGATAAGCAGAGCCTACCATACCTGCCTGAGGATAGGAGGGATGCGCATTCCTCCTGAGATAGGGATCTGGGTTTCATGGCCTTAGATCAGATCTATTGGATTATACCTTTTGGCATGAGCTTTTTTGGCACTCTTCTGGCTCAATGGCCTCGTCCTGTGAAGGCACCTACAATCAGGACTATGACACCCAGAGCGATGATGGAGATTCCCGGGAAGGAAGTCTCCATCTGAAACTTGGTGGAGCCCATCTCCGCACCTACGATCTTCCAGCTGTGATCAGAGATCTGCTTTCCACCGCTCTCGGCTACCTGTATTCCTACCAGGGCTATCCCCGTGATTACCAGGAGAACCCCTATGATCACCATAAGACTTGATCCTGACATTGCTAACTCCCTA
>CAZKWM010000102.1:0-8614 GCA_964556405.1 uncultured Methanotrichaceae archaeon
AACTCTACGTCAGCAGATTCCTCAGCGCACCAGTTAACGGCTTCCTCAATGCTATCTATGTGGTTCATTTCCCTCACGCATCTCTTAATCTCACTCACCATATCGATCCCTTCCATGCTGTAGTCAAAAGGCAAGAGCCAAGGATCCTTCTCTGAAACCTGGCGGGGACCATCTTAGAAAAGGCTTTGCAGGCAAAGGAACGTTCTCCAGTCGCCGCGAGCCTTCTTCTGCCATAGCCTGGGATCGATTCATGGCAGAATCGAGTTAAAACCGGAGGTATATTAGATTATCGGGATAATAAGAGGGCTATTATACTCAGGATTGGGGCGTATTGTCTAAAAAAAATCTCGAAGTTGACCTGCCTCTCCTTTTATAAAAGCCCTTAAGTTCGACCGTTTCCGCCAGGCCGTAATCTCCCCCATCCTGAGTCCTATCACTTGAAATGGTACTTCTTTTCCTGGAGAAAGGCACACGATATTTTAACATAAATTGAGGATCTCTACTCTGGGACGAGTCCTATCTTTTAACCTCTGCCTCAAAGAAGGGGAGATATTCAACCCCCTTGTCCGGTGTGAGGTGCGCCACGCAGCGAGGAAGTGAGGCGGTCCCAAGGCCACCCATTTCCTTCCGCTCACTCAAATCCCCTAGACGCAGGGAGGAGGCTTCACTGTTCTAGGATCGAAACCACGACGCGGTCAGTATACCGGCACTGTCCCAGCACGGTCAGATCTCGTGAATTCAGCGCTTCATGAGGACGTTGAAGTTCCTCATGATATCGGTGGCCTCATGCTTGCTGATCTGCGAGCTGAAGATCTTATCCAGGACGCGTGACAAGGCGTCCTTCTGGGCCTTTAGGGTCTCACTGTCCTCCTTTCTAGGAACAAGCCCGAAGGTCTCCTTAAGGCGTGATCTGTCCCCCACGTAGAAAGAATCGCCCCACTGGCCGAAGGACGCAGCGGCCTTGTCCAGGAGATTTTGATCGAAGTTATCCGGTAGATTGCAGCCATCAACAAGCTTCATAAACTCTTCCTTATTCACGGCCTTCACCGAGCTATACTAATTGGTTTTACATGACTTAAGACTTTCCTTTGTACCACTCAGATCTAGGCATGATTGGTTAAACCACAGAAGTACAAAGGCACAAAGATTATCATGTTTTTCGCTCTCGGAAGAGACCCATTGGGATGTTGCGAAAGTAAACTGGGGAAAAAAACAGAGGGAGGCTTAGACGTATACCGCGGTTCCGGGCTCCACATTGATGATCTTCATGACGCCCCTATCGAAGTACATGGTCTTAGGATAGTTGAACTGGCCATCGAAGACCCTTATATCGTGGGTAGTTTCTCCCTGGACCAGGAAGCTGAAATTGCCGTCCAGTGGGTCTCCTCCGGTTCCCTCCGTCCCGATGTATACGCCGTCCAGGAAGACCTGGTAGCCCCTCATGCCCCTGGACTGTATCGTCACTGGCGTGTCACCTGAGGTGAGTGCTGGCTGGAGCGGCGTTCCTTGAACTACCGTTTCCTGGGGAAACCGGGCTCCTCCCTGGCTGTGGCTCTGGGCGTAGGGCTGAGTTGCGGTGGATTGGACTGGTCCTGGGAGAACCGATGGATAGGATTGGACACCCGGTGCTGAGCTTGGTACGGTCCCAGCACCAGTTACCTGCGGAGCGGCCTGCTGGAAGACCTGAGCTGGCACCACGTCCACTATCACGGAGCTGCTGGGCAGATTGCCCATGACAAAGAGAAGGACGTGCCTTCCCACACTGACGGCATTGAAGCTCATGCTGTTATATCCCTGGTAGAACTGGTATTGCCTGTAGCTCGCGGTGGCCTGGCCGGGAGCGGTCTGGTTTATCTCATAGAAATCGGCCTGGCCTGCCCAAGGCGCATTGGTCACCAGCCGTATCCAGGTCCCTGCTGGGCAGATCACGTACTGGGTCCAGTCCGTGCTTCCCTGGATCCAGAGCTGGCTTGGCTGGACCTGGGCGAGGCTAGAGGCATACTGGGTGTAGGGCACAGCTTGGCCGCCTACCAGGATGCTGGTTGGGACCTTCTTGGTCACCTCGAACTTGACTGGAGTGCTTATGATACCGCTCGACATCGATACGCTGCTCTTGTAGTAGTACTCGCTGTAGTGGGAGTAGGTGCTGCTAAAATCGAACCCTGAGGTATCCATGGAGCCGAAGTCCTCCCAGGGGAACCCTGAGCTCAGGTAATCTCCGCTCGCATTAAAGCCCGTGAAAGAACCATTGTAACCTGAAGAGCCCTGGGCAAAGGCTGCACCTGACATAAGCAGTGTAACTATAAGGATTGATCCTATATCTCTTGGTCTCAATTGACTGCACCTCTGCTTATAGCTATGGCTATATGATATTTACTTCTAACCTTCCTGTGGGATCCACATGGATCTCAGCAGATTGCCTTGGCAGATCATCAAAGTGGCATAAGTCGGATATGGATTCTAGTAGAGAACTGAAAGCTTAATGCAATTGCTCTCCTGGAATCCCACCCTGTACCATATATCATGGATGCCGAGGCTATCGGCCTTCAACTGAAGGGAATAGGAGCTGCCTTTGTAGATGTACCCCAGATATCTGCTGGAAAGCTCCCCCGAGGGGAGCCTTTCCATGAGCACAGCATAGCCGTTCTCCTTGGCATCCATGGCCAGCATCGTCGTGGAACCTCTGGGCACCACAGCACTGAGACTCCTGGAGCCACAGGGACTTATAGCCCAAAGAGCGCTCTTACAGCCACCTTGAGCAGGGCTTTGGCTTCCCTGTAAAGGTCCCAAAGCAGAACAGGATGGCCCTCCAGGGGATGCTCCGGAGTCCCTAACCTCAGCCAAAGCCGCCAGGGGCCAGAGAACTAGAAATATGATCGCCAGGCATATGAGCTTCAATTTATCTCCCTCCCTTTTTGGGTGCACTTCATGGCATAAAAAGATTATTTCTCAGGCACATAAAATCTTCCCTGGCCTGAAATTTTATCAAAAAAATGTCTTAATGGCCTTAAGGGCGGCATCTGAGGAGCGGCAGATACATGGAGGTCTCTTTCCTGTAATCCTCGTACTTCTGGCCGAACTCCGCTCTGAGGGACCTCTCCTCTTGTAGTTCTCCCATGTAGAAGTAAGCCATGGCCAGGATGTTGAAGGTCAGGAGACTTGTGGTCATCAGTGGAGAGAGCCACAGTAAGGTCATGCCCGCCAAAAATAGCGGATTTCTCAGGTGGCAGAAGAAGCCGTCCGTCACCAGATCCCTGTCTGCCTCTAGCCCCAGGGCCCTGCTGGCCAGGCTCTTGGCACTCATACCCTTAAATAGGCTGTGGACAAAGGCAAATACGGGGAAGTAGGCGACGAGGATCAGGGGTCCGCTAAATATGGCTTTCCCCGAGCCTCAGTACCTTGGCTTTTTATGGGTAGGTAGAAGACCACCTCCTCCTCAGGACTGCAATTGACCATCAGACCTTTGGACCTCAAAGCCCGAATTATACAATCTAGGAGCTCTTCCAGGGGTGCATTGCTCACCTCCACCGATGCTCCCTTGAAAGCATGAAACCAGCCCGTGATCATGCCCTCGTCGAACTCCATCTACAGGAGCTTTGTAGTGAAGATCAACCTATCTCCTCCTGGCTTGCTCCTGCCTTCCTGGCGGCTAAGGAGATCATATGGAAGTAACCCTCGGCGCTCAAGACGCAGGCGATGTTAATGTATTGTCCCTCCTCCTGAGTTATATAAAGCTGGTACTTTTCTGTGGCCACATCCTCAGGAGAGGCGCCCAGTCTGACCTGCTCTGCGGCCTTCTCCATGGCCTCTATCAGCCTTTCCATCTCCAGGACGGCCAGGGGGCAGCGATCTTTTCCAGAGATGGCCTTGGATACTCTCTAAGTTAAAGCCCCTCATCGTCCCTCGAAGCCATCAGGGTCGTTAGGAGATTTAGAACAAGAAAGTTTTATGTCCAGATTATTCCTAATAAACGTTACGCTCTGGATTCGTATCCTCATCACAGCGCCAATATACTGATCTATTGGACTATTTTTAGATGGCTAAGCTATTAATACTCCTCCGTTCACGCCCTATCTCTTCGAGGTGTTCCCTATGGGCGGGGTGGAAAGCTTATACAAGGATGAGCACAGTTTCTGGGAAGATCTGCGTAAGGGAGGAGATGAGGTGGAGCTCAAGTACGCCAGGGACCTGCCTGACGACACCCCTGATTTCATCTTGAAGATGCTCATCAGATTTGAAGACGATGTAACCCGCTTCTGCTTCGATGGAGCTCAGGGCAGGGTTCTGGATGCAGGGTGCGGCAACGGAAACCTCCTCATGAGATCCCGGAGGGATTCCTCAGTCTTCACCTACGTCGGACTGGACTTCTCCAGGAACATGCTTGACAGAGCAGCTGCCAGATCCAAAGGCTTGGATGGGGCTTATTTTTACCAGGGATGTGTCAACAAGCTCCCATTCAAGAGCGAGATCTTCGACCGGGTGGTGAGCAGCGGCGTTCTGACCTGTCTCTCCTCAGTGGAGGAGGCCAGAGAGGCTTTAAGCGAATACAACCGGGTGCTCAAAACCCAGGGCGTGTTAGTAGTGGACTTCTTCAACAAGACGTCTCACTTCACCCGCCTGAGAGAGCGCGTGCTCGGGGAGCGGATAGCCCCCCCTGAGTACACCACCCCTGAGAAGTTCAAATCCGATCTGGAGGGTGCGGGCTTCGAGGTGTTGGAATGCAGGGGTTTTGATTACAAGCCTTATCAGGGATACCTATTCATGAGCCGGTGGAGGCCTATCATCGATCCGGCCTTCGTTCAGGAAAGGCTCTCCAGGATCATAGAGTCCAAAGTGGCCCCAAAGGTGCCCTCGGTCAACCTACTGGGATATAGGATCTACCTCAAATGTAGAAAGCTTTGATGAACTTAGCAGAAGCCTATGAGGATTCTATGAAGGGCTTAAGAAATGTCCAAGTAAAGCCTAAGCGGAGATCTAATTCTTACAAGGATTATGCATCCTTACCCTTGTATTTGAAGTAAAGACCCATGGTTATGATCAGAGTTGTGAGGGAGATTACATTGGCGAAGATCACTATGTTATCCTCTATGTGCACGCCGTAGAGTGCCCAAAGAAAGACGCCCAGGCTGAACTGGATGAGCATGGGGAGGCTCACATCCTTCACCGAACGGGTTTGGAGTATCTTCTGTATCTGGGGCACGAAACCGAACATAGTCAGGGTAGCCGCAGCCGATCCCACGGCCTGCCATATCATATCCATCCTATTTTTCTGTAGTCCTAGATGTATTTAAAGGCTTTGAGTTCCCCTCTTTCAGTAAAGAAGCACCAGGCCGTAGACCTCTAGATCCTGGGAATAGCTGGTAAGAACACCAGGATTGTATCCGGCATTTTTTACGGTGGAGAAGACATCGATGCCGCAGGCCTCCATAGAGGGCCTGGCCAGACCTCTGTGCCTGCAAAAGGCAATGTCGCTCCGGCTCACAGACAGGCCATTATCTAGCCTCTCCTCGGCTGCACAGGTCTTACAGAGGTGACAGGGTGAGGATGCCATGCCGAAGGCCTTCGGGCTTCCGCAGAGGAAGGCCTTCTTCTCCAGGTCGCATATGAGCTTTTGAAGATCTGTCTTGGCCTTGTTTGCCGTCCCCCAGGCCAGGTCCTTATCCGCTGTTGCTGAGGGGGATGGGGACACAAGCCGGATCACCACGGCCATTTCGTACTCGGACAGAACTTTCCTGATTTCGGCAGGAGTTGGGGCAAAGGGCGGGCAGCAGAAGTGTCTTCCATAAGCCTTACATCCGTACATGCACTTGAGCCTGACCCAGTCGGCTACCACCACGGCCTTGGCTGGGATCGGGCTGATATCTTGATAGATCTCCTTTAAGCTTGATAGAAGGACCTCGTAATTTACATCTGCCATATCATCGGCACTCCTATGAAAGACGGCTATGAATTTGTTCGTATGCGATTTTATTCTCGCCTGCCCCATGGGGTTTATTATCTGAAGGCTTACCTTCACGAGGCAATAAAGCTGCCGTTTTATTTGTGAGGCCGTATCTGCGGGGCTTTAAGATCACGTATAGTGCACGATATAATCCCCCTGTGCTCTGTTAAAGGATAGTACTATCATCACAAAATGACGGTATGCGATATAGGGCTCTTCAAGCTATTCTGCAGAAACTAATGTCTCAGAGAGATCTAATCTATTGTTTAGCCGGATAAACCTTGTTGTATACGATTTCGGGAATGTTCCCCCGTAGAGGGGTTAGGGGTAGCCTGTGCGGCGACTGAGCATATCCGTAACCATTAGGTGTGTAACCAAAAGAGTAGTAAATGCTCTTAGATCATGTCTACCACGTGGGTTTGAAGGGACATGACCTGAACAAAACGTTCCCAGTTCTACTAAGGGCGCCAATCTTTTGGCAGCTCGCGGTGTGTCTGGGGATCTCCTCACAAGGGCGAGCTCAAGCGCCATGTGGGCTGCCCTAATCAATCTTTGGTGGGGATATCTCCGTATATTCTTTGATATATCGTTGTATTGGAATAGGTTCAATGCTTAGAATGGCTGGAAGAACGCTGCCCGGATTGTGTAGGTTATAAGTCTCTGTAATGAATTTTGGCTCTAAAATGGTAAAATAATCGACGAGCCAAGCTGTCTTGTCATATTACCCCAAAGAGATTCCCTTCAGTATCCAAGCATTAGGCTGTGTATCCGGCGCCAGGAATAGCCCTCTTGGGTACGGCGATCTTGGGTACAAAGTCATCCACCGAGGGAACATCGATGGTGTTAACCGTCCTAGGGATTCATTCTTCTCGCCTCATCAGGCCCTCATTGGTACCTGGCTAGCTCTTTTCCCTTGTCGTAACCAGTCAGTAATCTACAGGGCCGTTCCACTTTTACATGTCCCATCCAAAGACATCCTGATAGAACTTCACTGCACGCTAGGGCTAATCTGTGCTGATATCGAAATGGATAACTCTGAGCATAGCTCTTTCTCCCTTACCTATTCTTATTTCAGAGTTAATGTCGCTGGTGGTTAATGTTAGAACGATTAGAATGTGCGTTGATGAAGTCTGTATGATATGATGGTCTTGATGAAATGGTAAAAAAGATGGGTTAAATCCAGCCCATGGCATCGCCAGCGCCTACGCCGTTAGAATCTCTAACTGCATTGGGCACGGCTGCGTTATTGCCCATCCATGTGTAGACGACGCTCAGCGGCATGTCCCCGTACCTGAGGTTGGGATCCTCGGCCGGCACTGAGGTCTGGCTCTGGTTCCAGCTTGCATCGACTGCGTGGATGGGCTTTCCAGCCTTGGAAGTGTATTTACTGTATGGGTTGAGGCTATTTGTGGTGCCCGCCTGAGTGTTGCTTATTGGCTGCATCATGAAGAGACTATAGGCAGTTGCATTATCTGCGAAGATCTCTTTTAATCTAGCGTTGAACGACTCAACCATCTTGTTATAATCTGATGTCTTGCCATCCAGGGCAATCTGATAGGCTTGGCCCATTCTGAAGCCCGCTTTTAGCCCCTCTTGGATGCCTTGCTGATAGGGCGTGAGTTCAGCTAAAGCCGGTAGTGATAAGAGGGAGAGTAAAGCCACCACGGTTACAATTCTTCTGAAGCTCATTCTTTTTGCCTCCTATGTCTAATGTAATCTTTAATCGTCTAGTACTTATGGGATCTTACCTTATATTTTTCGATCCTCTGCTATTTTAGTTGCTAGCTATCTTACGCGATCTTTCCTAAGATTTGGGTTTATTTGACTTTTCAGCCTCACGCCCAGGGATCTATACTGCTGGAAGCGGAACTGGAGCCGGAAGCAGATCTCCCCAGGGCCTTGGGCAGATAGTTCATCACAGGCAAGGAGTAGTATATAGTGCCATTGCTGGTTGTTATTATTCCAGGAAAGGTGCCTGTATCATAGATCGATTTGGAGTTATCATAGTGGTTTTGATAGATCGTCTTGCCGATGTAGGGGTCCACGTAGGCATCTCCCAACCAGTTGGACGTCCCCATGTAGTACTGGGTCACATTTATCCCGTTCTGAAGCTTGCCGTTCACTATCTCCGATCCTTTTGGAGCATTTCCCCAGCCCCAGAGGCTTGCGTTTCCAGACTTCTGTACCTGGGCCGCCGGTTTCTCAGCATTGAACTCATTGATCAAAGCCCTTCCATAGTCGCCACTCAAACTCTGGTAGCCGCTTGTGCTCTGCCCTACCATGGGCAAAATAAGGGCACAGAGGGCCAGCGACGCTACTACTGCCCTGACTAGCTTCACACAACCCCACCTTGTGATGTTTAGCCATGAAGGACGATAAAAGCCTTTCGAGGGCCCTCTTTATCTTGATATGTAGCTCAATCTCGGTCTTACTCAATCTTTCTTGCAGCAACCTCTATAGCTCTGATCACGCTCTCTTTGGGTATGATGGTGGCCACGGGGATTGTCAGGAGCTTCTCCACTGTAGGGCTGACTATGGGGGCGCAGACCAGGGCCGCAGCACCGTCCCTCTCTGCCCTTATGGCGGCGATGATGGCCTCTTCTATGTTGGTGGCCGAGTACTCTCTCAAGGTGAGCATCTTATCCCCAATCTTCGTCTTCTTCTCGCTGATGG
>CAZKWM010000103.1:0-8556 GCA_964556405.1 uncultured Methanotrichaceae archaeon
AAGCTGACATGGCAAGAAATACCTTGGAATCGACTATAAGATCACTTGAAGAGGTAAATGTTGAGCTCAGGGCACTGATTGAGTCTGAGAAAAACGCTGCAGAAACGGAGAGAAGATCCTTTGATCACGCTTGTGAATCTCTTGATGTAAATGTAAAAAAGCTCCAAAAATCCCAGGAAAGCCTGGAGAAAGAGGCCGATCATCTAGGAGTCTCCCTTGGAGAAAGGACCCAAGAACTCCAGCAAATGATCGAATCCAAGCTATTACAGGAGATCGAAGATGCTCTGGAACGGTTTGCGAAAAGGATCGAGCAGTTTGAAGTCGCTCTTGAGGGGCAAGGGCAGAAGCTCCGGGAATCCATGGATATCAGAGCGTATGATCTATCAGGAGATGTTAATGAGATCCACGAGGAACTCTCTGTCAAATCGGAACATCTGGAGACATTTATTTGTGAAACTAGTCAGAAGTCTAAGGAATCAGCTGATGCCAAGCTCAATGATTTATTAAAAAATATGGATGCGATATCCAACAAGCTCTTATTCGTCATGGATCAAAATGAGGCCTCGACTAGACGAGTTCAAGCCGTAGAGCAGAGCATCAAAGGGCTATCTATGGGATTCCAGGATATCGGCAACCGCATACAGAGCAATTCAGAGGAGATAGAGGAGCTGAAAACGGGAATCTCGCAGTTCAACGAACGGCTCTTATCTTTAGAGCAAGTTACTGCGGCGAAGACTTCAGGGATCTCTAATCGCCTCAGATCTGCGTTCGCAGGGGGGTTAGGTATAATCATGGCAGTTATGATGCTAAAATTTGTTTGAATTTATAGCCTCGGCCAGCATCTCCAAGCCCCATCCGGCCCTGCCTGGTTGTGATTGACTATATGCAACGGCTGGATAGGTTTGGCCTCATATTTTAATGATCAACTCATGCTAGCGCCTTAAGCAAGGTACGGTGCCCATGGCAGCTCAGATTTAGCATTAGCTATTACAGTATAGAACCCTATTATCATTCTTTGCCAGATGCTCAAAATAAGAATTATCCCCAGTATATAGAGTTAGAGCTATAGCCTCGAACTTGGTGATATTCGAGGGAAAAGGAGAATTTCCGCAAACCTATCTACGACGGCAAGAGAGGAAATCTAGACCCAGAAGTCTACGGCGAGTACATGCCCTCCGGGGATAAGGAGCACATGATCTATGCAACCAGCCGGATGAGCAGCGCCCTTTCGGAGATTAGAGGAAACGAGTACAAGGTACAGCAGCCGGTCGGCCTGTATCTGGCCTCGGAGACCTCCGATGATTACGCATATAGCCGGTGTTTTGTGGATAAGAACGAGGAAAAAGTCTACGCATTCTGCATAGAGTTCGGCAATGAGTTCGTCCCGCTCATGGCTGAAATGAAGAATATAATCAAGGAGCTCTGCTCGGTCATGACTGAGCTTTGCTTGGTTGCCATGGATAAACAGTGAATGAAACTTATCGCGAGAGAGAAGAGAAGGTTTTGAAACCGCAACGAAATCGCGATCTTGACCTGACGGTCTGGAAGAAAGGGGTTTCAATGATCCTTAGATAGGATCACTATCTTTGCTGAATATCAGAGTAATTAATATCAAAGCAATGGCACTACTCCATGCCACCAAACCGATTATTGCGATTCCCCCAATGTATGGGTATATGCTCACGCAGACCAAGCCTGCAAGGAGACGGATTAGAGACACCCCGCTCCAAATGCCCTAAGGCGAGCTGGTGCAATCCATCATCAAATGCTTTGAAGATCATAATACATGAATTTGAGCGATCGCAGCAAGGGTTCACCAATCAGGCCATGCCTTCAAAATCGATCCCCACGGATAGAAGCAATCCCAATCATGATCGATCTGTACACCATATGATGTTATCTCGACAATATGAGTCCTAATTCCTTCGCCATCGACTAACTTAATGCGTATTTTATGGCCCGGCACCATCCATTCACTTGCTAACATAGCCGTCTCTCATCCATTTTAATTTAAATGCTTTATGTATCTATGACTAAGAAAGCAAGCTCATAAATGTCAGCTTATAAAGTCGATATTTAAACCAATACATCCTTAAAACCCGTGGCTCCCAGGCCTAAAACCAGGCCTGGAACTCATATCGAAAACTCAATCTTTAAATTAGACTACGAGGCCTTCCTTATCTCCTCAGCCCCGCCCAAGTAAGGCCTAAGAACCTCAGGTATCTCCACGCTCCCATCGGCTCTCTGGTAGTTCTCCAGAATGGACACGAAGGTCCTGCCGATAGCAAGGCCAGAGCCGTTGATGGTGTGGACGAACTGGGGTCCCTCTGGAGTCCTGAAGCGTATGTTGGCCCTCCTGGCTTGGAAGCTCTCGAAGTTGGAGCAGGAGGAGATCTCACGGTACTTCTTCTGGGCCGGCACCCAGGCCTCGATGTCATAGGTCTTGGCCGCCGAGAACCCCAGGTCTCCAGTGCAGAGGCTTATGACCCGATAGGGAATATTGAGGAGCTTCAAAACCACCTCTGCATCATTGGTGAGCTTCTCCAGCTCATCGTAAGAGGTTTCTGGCCTGACCAACTTTACCATCTCCACCTTGTTGAACTGATGTTGCCGTATGATGCCCCTGGTATCCTGGCCGTGCCTCCCTGCTTCGCGCCTGAAGCAGGCGGTGTAAGCAGTAAGGTACAGGGGTAAGTTCTCCACGTACTCATCCATGTAGAGATTGGTCACAGGGACCTCGGCTGTCGGTGCCAAGTAATAGTTGTCGGTGCAGGCGTAGAGGTCCTCCTTGAACTTGGGAAGCTGCCCCGTTCCCGTCATGGCCTTCTCATTGATGAGGACGGGTGGGAAGACCTCCAAGTAGCCCTGTTTGGTGTGGACGTCAAGCATGAAGTTTATGAGAGCCCTCTCAAGCTTAGCACCCATGCCTTTGTATACTGTGAAGCCCTGACCTGCGATCTTGGCACCTCTCTCGAAGTCGAGGATATCTAGGTTCTCACCGATATCCCAGTGGGGCAGAGGAGGGAACTTGAAATCTCTCGGCGCTCCAACCACCCTTATGACCGAATTATCGTTCTCGTCCTTGCCTAGGGGCGTAGTCGAGGAGGGAATGTTGGGGATATTGAGCATTATCTCGTTTATATCGGCTTTATAACCGCGAATTTTGTCGTCGATCTCCTTTATGCGGTCGGAGATGACCCTCATCCGCTCCACCTGAGCGCTGGCGTCCTTCTTCTGCCTCTTCAGGTCCCCGACCTCTTTTACGACGACATTTCTCTCGTGCTTGAGCTTATCACCCTCGACGGAGCATTCCCTCCAGGACTTATCGTACTCCAGGAGCTTATCTATGAGCTCGGTGTCCATGTTCCTTTTGAGGAGGGATTGCCTCACCACGTCAGGGTTGTTACGTACGAATCTGAGATCCAGCATAGTAGTCTAAGATACTCTTGATGCTCGTCGACCATATATTTTGCTGTTTGCTGAGCCAGAGGGCTGTCCCCCGGAGGAGCCCCATCTTTTTGGATAACTTTGGGATTTACTAAAAAAGGTCAGATCTAAACTATCCAGGGATCGCCTTTGCTGTAGTTGATATCATCTGTGTTGCAGGCACCCTCGCACACCGCGAAGACGTTCCACTTAGGGGTAGACCAAGCGCCCCAACGCCACGACGTGATATTGTTATCCGGACCTTGGCTGGAGGAAGCTGCACTCCCGAAGGCGTCTTCTGGCAGTAGCCATCGCCATGGATTGTAGAAGCTTGCCCAGAACGATGCTCCAATCGATCCTTCTCTGCTACATGATATTATCTCGGTCCCATTGGCATAGCCAAGCCAGAGATCTTCCGCCAGAACATCCTTGGAGTTGCAGTGGGCGTTGCAATCGGGCCAGGATGAAGACTAGGCAGGTCACAGGACCGCCAAAGAGAGGGCCACTGTGATCCGAGATAAGGCTACAATGGCAGTGACTATCTCTTTTTTGATGTACATAGCCGCTGAACTCAACCTAGCTCAAAGGGCTCCTGCTTCCGACGCTCCCTACCGGAGGCCGTTCATCAGGGACCCTCAGCAGAGGCTCATGATAGCTGATTAAGCTTTAGACCCAAGGAATGAGTAATGGCACCACAGCCTGATGCTGTGGTACCAGGCCATCAGCCTTATGAGGAGGATATAGCGGCCTTTGGCTTGGGAACGAGGGCCACAGTCTTGCTGCAGCTATATACAGGCTTATCGCCAGGGGTGCCCGTTGGGGCGTTGTAAACCTCGAACTTCACGGTGTAAGTGCCTGGGCCTGGGGTGGTCACATAGTTGCCCCACTTGACGGTGTAGGTAGAGGCGCCAGTGCTCGTGGCCAGTGGATTGCCTTTGGGGTCTACCACATACCATTTGAGCAACAGACCGGTAGTGCTGCCCGAGTAGGAGAACTGCTCATCGCCCGCAACGTCGGCGCATATATCCACGTGGTTTCCAAGGGGACAGCCCAGCAGGTTTATGATGACCTTTCCGCAGGTTGTGTCCTGACAGGTATTCAGGGCACTGGCGGTCAAGGTGAGGTGGACCTCATAGATGGTCTGAGCGGCTATCGCTGGGGCATCGAACTCCAGGACTCTGGAGGAAATATCGTTGGGGGTGAGCTGGTGGTTGCCGTTATAGAAGCTGGCATAAAGGTTGTCGGACCCACCCACCGTGGTGATTGTCCATCCGTAGATGTAATCTCCGGTGGGGGCTTCCAGCCTGACATGCTCGCCTGGGGTCACGGTTTTTAGGATGTTGGTACAGGACGATACCCCTTGGACGCTGTTTGTGGTCTGGTCATCGGTCGCCATGGTGCAGCAGACCGTCAGTGTAAGCCCCGTCAGAAGGGCGATAGCAATAAAGGCATTAATTCTACCACTGGGCATGGTAATCTCCTCTTATTCAACCCAAATTCCTAGGGCCAAATGTCCAAGCTTTGGCTATCCAACCTTCATGTATTTAAATTCAATCATGTGCTATCTATTCATTACCTTATTTAGGATCAGGATTAAGATTACAAATGTAAAATAAAGAAACCTTGAGTCTGACGATTTCAGTAATCCTATAGATCGTTTATACAATAGTTTCTGTATATCACAAATATAACTAATTATTTTACTGCTATCAGTTACCGAAAGAGTTATTATATGGGCAGTGGGTCTACCGGCAATAACGTTACGGCTAGGGAGTGGAGTACATCAGCAGGAGGATAGAAAGTAATGAAAGGACTATTCCTTTGGGGGATCACTGTTTGTTTGATAACCTTGGCATTGTCAGTGATACCGGCGTCAGAAGAGACCCAGACCGTCATCAATCTGATGATAGATGCGGATATGCACCCCGCCCCCACTGAGGATCAGATAAACACTGCCGTGGGAGACCTCATCAATGTGACCAATGATGTCAGCAAGAGGAACCTGAACGCCACCCTTTACCTGGCGGGAGATATGACCACCTCCAGGGCCAGGGTCTTCGTCACCCAGATAGGAACCTCGCCCAGATACGAGATAGCCATGGCCGGCAATACCACCGATGAGAAGCTGAGCCGCATGCCTGCCTCTGCCCAAAAAACCGTCCTGGAGAGGTCCCAGAAGCTGGCCGAGGCCTGCCACATCTGTGGAGGCAACACCATCACTGTGACTGGCTTCAAGCCCCAGTCCTTCGATCAGAACGGCGATACATTCAGGCTTCTGGACGGCATGGGCATAGATTACAGTGCCGGCTTCCAACAGGGGATCCTTTACACCACTGGCCACTTGAAGGATGCCTGGCCTTACCAGGTCGCCTCCCACAAGTTCTACGCAGTGCCTGTGAGCACCTACAACTACTCGGGAGAGCGTCTGGTTCTTTACGACCGAAAAGCCCAGGAGATGGGCCTCACCGGAGATCAGTGGTACGATGCCCTGGGGGGAAAGTTCGACGAGGCCTCGGCCAAGGGAGAACCCGTAGTCGCGATCTTCAGCACCCTGATATCGGGCTCAGGGGACTACCAGGCAGCTTTTGAGAAGTTCCTGGATTACGCCGACTCCAAGAAGGCTGAGTTTGTCACAACTCAGCAGCTGGTAGATATCTCCAAGAAAGGTGTCCCATGGGCAGAGGGAGTCTCCATGATAGGAGGGTCCGAGGTTCAGAAAGGATATACGATCTGCGATACTCTGGCCAACGCCACTGTAGAATCCGGCTCTTAGAACCGGAGCACCACTGTTGAGCTGGATATCACCAGTAAGGCACCAAAGCGGTTATCGTAAATGCACTGGCATTGCCGTCCCATGTCGGCAATGTCGCAGATATTTTATCGCGAAATACTTAGTCCCACAGTAAAGGAGTTATTTCATACATCGGGTTCATAAAAATTGCTTCATGAGTTAATTGGCGGCAGAAATAGAGAAATCAGCCGTTTATATCTGTTTCATATGGGTAGTGATACTCGGTTGAGTAGTGCTACTTAGCTTTGTTTAGTAAAGGTTTTTTTTAACCTCAACAATATAGAGAACAGTACCCTCCTAGAAGCTCAGATCCCTAAAGGGCTACCTCTAAGCGGGGTAAGGCACGCTTGAAGGCCAAGGTAGCTACCGTTTTTCGTATTTCCTATGCCTTGGCTGCGTTCTCCGTCCAGCAGGAATAAGGCACTTATCGCAGTCGCCTATGAGGTCATTTCTACCTGCCATCACCAGGCCCTCGTATACCAGATCTCGATTTCTGGGATCCCTGTACTGTAAAAGGGCTCTCTGTATCTTCTTCTCCTGACCTTTGGGCACGTGAACCGGCTCCAGGGTGAAGGGGTCGAGGCCAGTGTAGTACATGGCAGTGGAGATGGTCATGGGCGTTGGGGTGAAGTCCTGGACCTGCTCTGTGTACATGTGGTGATCCTTGATGTACTCGGCCAGATGGGCCATGTCCTTCACCGTGCAGCCTGGGTGCCCCGAGATGAAGTAAGGCAGAAGATACTGCTCCTTGCCGACCTTTTTGCTGGTTGCGTAGAACTCATCCCTGAAGACCTCCAAGACCTCCACGGGGGGCTTTCTCATGTACTCGGTCACCGACCTTGCCACGTGCTCAGGGGCGATCTTGAGGTGGCCTGAGACGTGGTTGGCGCAAAGCTCCTCCAAGTACCCCGAGGCGTCGCCCAGGACCAGGTCGTGCCTCACTCCCGAGCCTATGAAGACGTGCCTGACGCCAGGCAGGGCTCTGATCCGTCTCAAGACCTCGACAAGGCGACTGTGATCACTGTTCAAGCTCTGGCAACCGGCGGTGCAGAGCTTATCCCTGCAGGCACCATGCTTCCAGTTAGGGCAGCTCATGCCGAACATGTTGGCAGTAGGGCCTCCTACGTCCTGGATGATCCCCTTGAAGTCGAGCATCTCGGTGAGTCTCTTTGCCTCCCTGACCAGGGACTCGATGCTCCTGCTCTGTACAATCCTTCCCTGGTGATGAGTCAGGGCGCAGAAGGCGCAGGAGCCAAAGCATCCCCGGTGGCTGGTTATGGAAAACTTGACGGGCTCAAGGGCCGGGATGAACTCTTTGTAGTATGGGTAGGCCTTCCTGGTGTATGGAAGCTCGTAAATGTGATCCAGCTCCTCCGTGCCCAAAGGCAGAGCCGGAGGGTTCTGGAGGATTACGGTCTTGGGATGAGGTTGGGCCACGGTCCTTCCAGTGAAGGGATCCTGCTCGGAGTAATGGAGGGCAAAAGCCTCAGCGTACTTTCTTTTATCCGCAGAGACCTCATCGAAGCAGGGTATAACCAGATATTCTTCATGGGAAGAGGATTTCCAGGCCTTGACCCCCATCTTGACGGCGGTCCCATGGACGTCGGAGATCTCCCCGATCTTCTCGCCTTTCTCCAGCCTTCCTGCCACATCAAGAATGGGCCTCTCACCCATGCCGAAGACTAGGAGGTCGACGGGGGCGTCGGCCAGTATGGACCTTCTGATCGAGTCGGACCAGTAATCGTAATGGGCAAACCGCCTAAGGCTTCCCTCTATCCCGCCCAGTATGAGGGGCACCTTGGGAAAGAGGGAGTGGACCTGGTTGGCGTAGACCGTGGCTGCCCTGTCGGGCCGCTTCAGCTCGCCACCTGGGGAATAGACATCACTGCTCCTGCGCTTCAGGTTGGGGGTGTAGTTGTTCACCATGGAGTCGACGTTGCCCGAGGTTACACCGAAGAAGAGCCTGGGGGTGCCGAGCACCTTGAAATCATCGGCCTTCCTCCAGTTGGGCTGGGCAATTATGCCCACCGAGTAGCCTGCGTCCCATAGGACCCGACCCAGGATGCCTGTGCCGAAGGCAGGGTGGTCGATGTAGGCGTCTCCGCTGACCAGTATTACATCGAGCTGATCTAGGCCTAGCTTCTCTGTCTCCTTGCGGGTCATGGGCAAGAAGTAGGGTTGCTTTCTTTTTTCCATAAAGCTCCGTCGAGGTATAGATGGAACTCATGCAACAAAAATCATTCGAAAACGTCGAGGCTGAGAAAGACCCTCGACAGGAAAAAGATGAGCCCCTTTCAAAACTATTTATACCACCATTAGGAATTACCTCTTGAATGGGT
>CAZKWM010000104.1:0-8500 GCA_964556405.1 uncultured Methanotrichaceae archaeon
CGTGACAGGGCCCTCAACCCTGCGCCTTTGACCTGGCTTGGCAACCCCCGCGCACACGCTCTAAAGGGCGTTAAGGCCGAAGCTTCACGACAGCTCGGCCAGTTTAGCCTCGAACTCCACAGCTCTCTTCCTTATCTCCTGGGACGCTGAGACCACAAGCTCCTTGGCAGGCATCTCCCCCGAGGACTCCACGGTCATAACGAAGGAATCCAATATGGGTGTGATTTTCACTGCGCCCGCCTCGCACACCTCTATGCAGAGCTTGCATAAGGAGCAGTTCAGGGTATTTGTAGCTTTCGCCTTGCCACCTTCATCATGGATCAGAACCTGCCTTGGGCATTCCTTGACGCACTTGCCGCATCCGTTGCAGGCATCGCTGATCTCGATGCTGGGGAGGTTCTTGTAGCCGCATAAAGTTCCAGAATTCCACTTGGCGTGGTCACTTCCTATGCGCTTGGTCGCAAAGCCCTCAATTACCAGCTTCTCGCCCTCGCCCAGTACCACCAGGGGAATGTTATCGAAGGCAGCCGTAACTCCGGGATCAGTGAAGTGGATGTCCCTGGAGTAAACCATCCCGGGGCCTTCCACGGACAGGATGAAATCCACCCTGCATCCGGGGCAGCCCTGGCCACCGCACTCGCACTCCTCAGGCCTGGCAAAGGTATCCAGGTTCTCAGCCTTCAGGGGTACGAGTCCTATCCTCAAGGCTATCTGCTCGTCGAAGAGCACCGAGGTGTTGTCGTACAGGGCTATCTCGTCGATAGCCAGGCATGGCACCTCGGCCATGCAAACCCTTCTGATGCCATTGGCAAAGGCCATGGTGACGCCGCTGAGGAGGAACCTTATGCGGTTCCCCTCAAGCTCCAGCAGTTCGACCTTCAAATCTACACCCTTCGACCCCTCTTTCCACCGGCGGGTTTGGTGCCGTCGTGTGGGATTGGGGTCACGTCCTCAATCCTTCCGATCCTAAGTCCAGCCCTGGCCAGGGCCCTGATAGCTGCCTGGGCACCTGGGCCTGGAGACCTCTGCTTGTTGCCACCGGGCGCTCTTACCTTAACGTGGACTCCCATGAGCCCTTTGTCCTTAACTGCCTCAGCAACCTGCATTGCCATCTGCATGGCCGTGTAGGGCGAAGACTCGTCCCTAGCAGCCTTGACCACCATACCGCCCGAGATCTTGGCCAGGGTCTCGGCCCCGGTCAGGTCAGTGATGGTTATCAGCGTGTTGTTAAAGGACGCGTATATGTGGGCGATTCCCCACTTTCCCTCTGCCATTTTACCTCACCTCTGGGGTCGAAGCCACTGCGGATGGAGTTGCAGGCACCGCTGCAACTGTCATGGTCCTCTCGGACCTCTCAGGGTGGCCTTCCTTGGACATAGGAGATGCTACGTAGTAGCTTATGGTCATCTCCTCGCCGCGCCTCACCAGGTAGCTGGGTACGGTTACCCTGCGCCCTGAGACCTGTATGTGGCCGTGGGCGATGAACTGCCTGGCCTGCCTCATGGTGTGAGCAAGGCCCTGGCGGTAGACCTGAGTCTGGAGCCTCCTCTCGAGGATGTCAGGAACCCTGAGGCTCAGAATGGCGTCCAGATCTCCGTCCTCCTTCAGAAGCCCGAGCCTCTTCAAGCGGTTCAGGACCTCGTCGGCCTCTTTGGGCCTTTGGCCGTAAGCTACATGGGCCAGGAGATTTCTGCTGGTCTCCCTGTACTTCCTGAGCACTGCCTGGGCCTTCCAGAGCTCTCTCTTGTTCCTGAGGCCGAAGGCCTTGACGGTCTCTACCTCTTCTGCAATGCGGTCAGCCTGCCAGGGGGTCTTGGGCCTGCTATAGGTCTTCCTGCTCTTTCCTGGATATCCCATCTTAGGTCACCTCACTTCCCTGCGGGGGCGGCGGCTGGCTTGGCTACCGGTGCTGCGCCCTCCTTCTTCCTGCTCACGCCTACGATGGCTCCAGTCCTGCCAGTGGACCTGGTCCTCTGGCCGCGAACGCGAAGGCCTCTCTCATGTCTGATGCCCTTGTAAGACCTCATCTTCTTCATGAGGTCCAGATCCTCCCTGTTGATCATGGTCAGATCCATGGCCAGCACGTGCCTGTCGGTTCCAGTTCCAATATCCTTGCGCCTGTTTCTCATCCAGGGTGGCATGTTCTCGCCGCCGACCTCGACAGCTGCCTTAAGGTCGTTGATCTTGGCCTCTGGAAGCTTGCCCAGAATGGCATGGGGATCGACACCTGACTTATTCACAAAGATCATGGCTGCTCTGCGGCCGACGCCATTAATCCCTGTAATGGCCATCTGTACCTGCTTGTGGCCATCCAGGTCCGTGTTTAGAATGCGGACTATGTGCAGTATCTCCTCTTCCTGGGAAGCCTGCTTGGACTTGGCCTTTTTATCTTTAGGTGCTTCTGCCAATTTGTTTCCTCCAGAAGTCTCAAGGGACACTCTGGATCAGCCCCGGATCATCCTGTCCGGCGCCGCCCTATCACCACGGTGTGGGGCGAATGTCCATCTACTACTTGTGGTTCCTAACTGAAGTTTCGCTACTTGTACATAAGTCTTATGATCTTCTTATCTTAATCTACCCCTCTTATTAAGATCCCTCTAGGGCTGCTACTCTCGCACCCAAGGACTTCATGGCCTGGAAGAATCCCGGATAGGAAACATCCACAGTCTCTGCGGTGTCTATCCTGGTGGTGCCTTCAGCTGCCATGCCTGCCACGGTCAAGGCCATGACCAGCCTGTGATCGTCGTATCCAGTCACCTCGGCCCCGTGAAGCTTTCCACCCTCAATTACCAGGCCATCGGGCCTCTCCTTGATATCAGCCCCCATCTTGGAGAGCTCTGAGGCCATGGCCTTGAGCCTGTCAGTCTCCTTGTGCCTGACGTGCTCGGCATTGAAGACCACGGTCCTTCCCTTAGCTAGGGCTCCAAGGACGGCAATGGTGGGCACCAGGTCGGGGGTGAGGCTGGCATCGATATCAATGCCCCTCAGCTCATGGCCTCTGGCCCTCAGGATTCCTCTTTCCTTATCCCAGGAAACCTCGGCGCCCATACTCCTCAGGATATCTATGATGGCAGAGTCCCCCTGAATAGAAGGTAAGATGCCCTTGACAATCACCTCCGATCCCGTGACCGCAGCCATGGCCAGGGGATAGGAGGCCGATGAGAAGTCTCCGGGAACGGTGTAGCCTTTGAGATTGTACTCCTGGCCGCCCTGGACCTCAAAGGAGTTTTTGCCTGCCTTGACCTTCACCCCGGCTTCCTTCATCATATCTATCGTGATCTCAGCATAGGGCCTGGACTTGAGTTCCCCCTGGATCTCCACCCTGGTATCGCCTTCGGCCAGGGGCGCTGCCACCAGGATGGCCGAGAGGAACTGAGAGCTCACCCCTCCATCGAGGCTGGCTACTCCACCCTTCATCTTTCCTTCTATCACCAAAGGAGCCCTGTCATTTTTCCTGACGGATATCGCCCTGGCTCCGAGCTGGTTTAAAGCATTGAGGAGAGGTCCGTTGGGCCTGGATCTTATGGAAGCGTCTCCAGTGAACACCGCTCCATCGGTAAGGGACGCTATGGCCGAGAAGAGCCGGAGAGTGGTTCCCGAGTTCAGGACGTTGATCACGTCTTCAGGGGTCTTGAGGTTGCCTGAGACGCCTTTTATCTTCAGCTCATCTCCCATGGCCACCTCCGCCCCGAAGGCCTCTGAGGACGATATGGTGGCTCTGGTATCTGCCGAGATCAATGGCCTCTTAACGGTGCCGCCCGGACCCAGGGCAGTAATGAGAATGGCCCTGTGAGTATAGCTTTTGGAGGGAGGAGCATAAACCTCCCCTGATAAGGTTGAGGGCTGGACTGATGCTATCATAGTTGGGAGATGCCCAGCATATATAAGAAACATTGCTTGTACACCAGATCTCTCCTTTGTAATCGTGGATGATCTTCTTTAGAAGATCGACCCCCATATCCCTGATTTCTTTCAAGAGCTTGAAGTAAATTTCTTTTCCAGTCATGGCTCCTGTGAATTAAAGGTGTTCCTCGATACTTATGAGGTTCATTATGGCCATGATAAGACCTCCGCCTGCTGACAAATCCATATCTCTGATCTTTGTAAGCTTTTCAGCATCTTCAATTAGTCGGCTTGATTCAAAGGCCATTGGGTCACTTCAATTTTTTCTAAAAATGCCTTTTTTTATTAGAACCTAAAGATATAGTAGGTTGCAGCCACAGCCGATATTTAATCGTTAGCATTGGCCTCAGAGAATACAACATTAGTTTAGCCCTTTCTTTATTTTATGAAGCTAATCGATCAGCATTCGAAAAAATCTGTATTAAATTTTAAAGGCAATCTAGCCATCTAAATTAGTAATGATGCTTGAGGTAAAATAGTTTGGAAATCCTGATATACAATGAACCTGATTAGTTACTTCTCATGATATAAATACCTTTATCAAAGGAGGTTAAATGGAGGAGTTCGCGGATAGATATGGCATTCATTTGGTAAAATTGATAGATAGCCGATGTACTATGAAAGAGTTCGAGTTTGATCAAGTCTTGCTAATGCCAACTCCTAAGGGTTATCGTGCCCTTGTAGAACAAGCTGACGAGGAGATCGATCCCAAGGTGAAAAGTCACCTGCTAAAGATCTGGTCTAAGGGAACCCTAGAGAACCTTTCATATTTAGTCATGGCTGTAGCAGTATATTCTCGAAGCGTATCCGATCAGCCTATTGATATCGATGTTGGAGTGGTTCTTCTTAAAACAGCTGCTTTCTGCAATCTCAGATGCATATATAGAAAGGAGGCCGGAGGGGGGTGTCGGGTAGCTATGAAAGAAAGCCAGCATCATCTTCCAAAATGCATTAAGATACCGAGGGGTATTGATATAATATGGAGATGTCTTAAAAGTTACATTGCAACTGGTAATTCAATAAGCATAGGAGATGCTTTAGGTACCCATAATGCTATGGGTGTGAAAATAGACCTCAGGGCAGATTTTGCCCCTGCTACATCCTGCTAATTGGGAAGGATCTCTGGAGATCTAGCATAATCACGCAACAAAGGATGAAAGTAATAGGAAAGGGCATACTCATATCTGAAGACAAGAGTTTGCGCCTTCTTCTCCTTTATCAACACATAGAGGATAATATTAAGGATAGTATTGAGAAAGCCCTTCTAGCTATTGTAGAGTCGAGGCTCCCCTTAAACAGGATGCTGATAAAAAGTCTATATAAACCACCATCGAGAAAGGCTATAACTATGCAGTGGTTTATGTGGAGGTGATCTGGTGGTGCATTGATTCTACAAAAATTTGAGGTCAAACGCGGATAGAAAAGTTAATCAGGTATTAATATGGTTAATTATTTAGAGGTGCTGTTGTTATGTCCGAAAAATATGACTTTGAAGGACGAGATAAGGATCTTTGTCGACTTTTATACGAGATAAGGGCCAAAGGTGGCCTGCCCCCAAGTAGAATAAACCACCTTCTAAATCAATTGGATAATAAGCCTGATATAGCTAATTGAAAGATTAACAATTACATTATTCTCAAGGCTTTGGGTCCACCTCGGAATCACTAATTTAGAGGTTTCTCAGATCTAAAGACTAACGAAAGTAATGAGATCTTAGCATCCTCATATAGTAAGGGCAATGAAGTATACATGACTGACTCACTTAGTTTAGACCGAACTGACCTAGTACTGGTTATAGAAAAGTAGGCAGAAGTCCCCTTCCCTTTAGGGGAGGGGATGAATGCCGTACCTACACCCGATCGACCTTCGATCGTAATCTGCTAAAGTGATCAGGCGCTACATAGAGGAGTGCCAAGATATATGAAAAACGCCTATAAGTTCAGGTTGTATCCAACCAAGCAACCGATAACTAAGTTAGACCTGACCGTAGAAGTCTGTAAGCGCGTATATAACTATGGCATTGGATGATAGAAAAGTCACCTATGAGACCGAAGGCATATCCAGATCATATGAAGATCAGGCGGCTATGCTAACGGCTGAAAAGAAGGCTAATCCGAACCTTAAGGCCATCTTTTCTCAGGTCTTGCAGGACGTTCATCAGGTATCCAGGAAGCTGGTAGACTCAGCCGATATAATAGCGTTCGAAGATCTGAATATATCCGGTATGCTCCAGAACCATAACTTAGCTAAGCATATTCAGGACGTTTCTTGGGGAAAGCTAATACAGTTCACGCTAAGCAAGGCTTCGAGAGCTGGCAAAAGCGTAGTATTCGTTGACCCAAGGAATACATCTCAAAGGTGTTCTGGCTGTGGGGCTATCGTTCAAAAAGATCTATCTGAGATGGTTCACGATTGCCCCTCCTGTGGTCTTTCGATCGATAGAGACCTTAACGCAGCTAAGAACATCCTCACCCTCGGACTGAGGGGCAGAGCCTATGGAGATCCGACCCCTACTTTGAAGCTTCAAAGCAAGCCCGATCTATGAAACAGGAAGCTCTCTCCCTTTAGGGGGAGAGAGGAAGTCACGCAAGCGATCGATAAAGCTTTGCCCACAGTCGCAGCGTTTGTCCCACGAAAATAGAAATGGCGGACGACTTTAGGAGTATGCGGGCCACAAAAGGTCGATTTTAGGTCGAGATTTGCGGCGAGATGGGGAGGGATTTCCCCGAGATCTACATTCGAACGCTACTGACGTGGGCGACGACTGTATGGGATTACAATGCCGTGAAACACTGGCGCTTGAGGCGGACCGAGAGTGACGCAAAATCATGGGGCGCTGGATACTACCGAATATGCGATAATAATTGACGGATCATGTCTCGAAGCTTGGCTCTCCGTACCGCTCCGCTGATGGAACTGGTGAGAGGCTGCCCACATTGTCGGCTCAGATTAGATTCTACTCACTAGGTGACCAGGAGCCAGTAACAGGATAGAAGCCGTCGTGCCGCGCTGTGACTCGGCGCGGCTCTCACCCCCATAGGCGATGCGGTATGGACTGGGATAGACATCTATTCGGCATCTGGTGATATTGTCAATGCTGGCTGCTACATACACGGTATGTTTGCTCATATTGAGTTATGTGATGAGAAGGATGTAGGGATAGTATGGAAAATGCATTGAGTAATTTATTCATAGCTCTAGCATTAATATGCGTTGTAACTGTAGCAACGGCACACTATCACTTGGATTCAAATTGGTTAATTAGCTCTTATGTATCTTGAGGGCCGATGATCTTAAATAAGAAACATTTGCGTCTTTTTGCCGATCCCAGGAATCGATCCTGTAGAAGGCTTTTTCTACGGCACCTTTAAGGATTTTATTGGCTATTTATCTTAAAACAAAAATTATATATTTGTTGATTACCGTATCAAGTAAGTGGCAGCATAGTTAGGGATGGGCTGTGGGTGGTATCGATGGATATGAGGGGGTGATTTGAACCGAGAGAACAGGGGTACGGGCTCAAACCTGTTGCGCATACTTCTAGCCGAGGACGACCGATTGAATCAGAAGGTGGCGCTGCGCCTCCTAAGACGACTGGGGATACTGCGCAGACGTAGCCGCCAATGGTATAGAGATCCTCAGGGCCTTGGAGCACCAGTTTTACGACCTGATTCTCAGGGACATACAGATGCCGGAGATGGACAGCATAGAGGCGACAAAGGCCATACGCCATCGCTGGTCCAGGGGTCGTCTCATGTCATCATCGCCTTTATGGCCTTTGCTCTTGAAACCTCTAGGGAGAGGTGCCTGGTGACCGGCATGGACGAGTACATCACAAAGCCGGTGAGGGGAAAGGAGCTGGAGGATGCCTTAAAGCGGTTTCAATAATGAACACCTTTCCTCGTAATTTGATTCGAACCTCGTAAATCTAAAGTATTTTTATACCTTTACCTACCTAAGATCTTATAGTTAAATAAGAGACCGTTCATGGGGACTAACGCCTGATACTATATCGATCTCAAGGATGGAGGGAAAGCCATGGCATATGGCGATCAAATTTGCGTCGATTTTGGCAAGAATGAGTACCATAGCTCCAAGGCCGTGCGGGAGCTTGTATTAGGTGATGATGTAAAGCTGTGGAAAGGTTTAACTCTCTTTGATAAGCCAATGGCAACAGTTGCGAGCCCTTAAGACAGCTACAGGATGAAATGTGCTCTTCTATGGCGGAGATTCACCACCGATACCTGGAAGAGTTTGGTTTAGTATTGAGCAACGCCAAGACCTTGGACCTGCGTTCCAACGTTTACTGCGTTCAGGATGCAGCTATTGCCATGATTGACGGCAACCGCTACAGCTTCATATGGGAAAAAGATTAAGCCTACGGCCTCTTCTTTCAGATAGAGCTATCTTCTAAATATCTAAAGTATCTAAATATTCTAAGTAATCTAATATTATGCTTTCTTTGTACTTTGCGTAATCTCTGTCAGCTTCTCCACGTCCTCAGGCGAAAGCTCCTCGGGCCTTTTGTCTATAAGGGATTCGTAAGCTTCGAATGTCTCAATACCAGTGCCTGATGGTTTTTCACTAGGTCCATTAG
>CAZKWM010000105.1:0-8489 GCA_964556405.1 uncultured Methanotrichaceae archaeon
TCATATCTCCGTTTGTTACTCGATATAACGCTTAACGGTTTCAGCCGTGACCATGTCAGCCAGATGGACGGCAACATCGCCAGTAAGTACTGGATGCCTATACTTAGGAATCCAGACTAGATGGTAGTTTATGTTATAATTGCTATGCCTGGTAGATCGCATCTATACGTACAGTTATGCGATTGCAGACTATATATCACAATCGCCATACATCGTGGCTTTTGCCTTTGCTTCAGCCGCAGGTCCCATTCTGGCAATGATTACCGATACCATGATCTCGCAGGCTTTTAATGGGGTGCACAGCTTGTCCGGTGCCATCTCTGTCCTTGGGTTTTTGTTGACCTTTGCTTTAAATAAATTAATTTAGATGATGACCGCAATGATGGTGATCCTAGCAAGGGTAAAGCCATTGTCAACGCCTCTTATTAGGGTACTAATAGTGCTTCCAAACTTGCGGAGATTATTTCCAATAATAGTAGTATTATTGGATAATCTGGACGTACCTTTCAGGCGAGGGGTATTCCAGTGTATTTTGCGTAAAATATAAACTATGGTAAATTGACAGTATAAATTTGATTTATAAGATATAAAATTGGCATACAGAGATACAGGTTTTGGAATCAGTCACGGCATGGGAAGAAGAACCAGCAATGTCGGCCAGAGCGGTTATGGCCGCCAGCACGGCACCAGTAACTATGGATCTGTCGGATATGGGTCCAGTGGATATGGAACCAGCAGCTATGGTACCGGCAGATATGGCATTACTGGATATTGTAGCTAGAGGTCCAGACCCACAACTGGATATGGAAGCAGCAATTATTGATGAGGCTGTCTAAGAACTGAAGCCAAGTTAATCTTTGTGCCGTTGTGTCTTTGTGGTTTACCAATAGCCGCAGTTATCACCCACCGCAAAGGCATCAAAGCACAAAGAGTATCATTTCCTTCGTCTTCAGTGCGATCAAAAGGATAAACTAAATAATCAGAAGCATGGCTGCATAAACAAAGGCACCTATAGCGAAGTCCAAATAACAGCTCTCATTAGCTGCAGGCAGCTCTTCCTTAAATACGTTTAAGATAGTTCCGCCGGCAATAAAACCCTCTCGCACTGCAGGGCCGATAGGATCTTTCAAAATTTTGTCATCCCTGCCTCACCCTTAAAATCAAGACCTTGATCCAGTTCTTAATCTAGACATGAATCTAGATAGACTTGAATCTTAACCTGCAGGATCAGGCCTCGTTGGATAGAGTCTTTCATTGATCATTTTATCAGATCACATTATTTCCTCATGTAGCATTAAGGTTAGCAAACATCCCAGACCTTTAGCCTTGGCAGCTTTTGATGAGTAATACGTGAAAGAATATGCCCTGCCAGAAAGTTTGGGCTCTGAAGCTCTGAACCTTTGCAGGGTGCCGTAGACTTATTGGTGTAAAGGCGAAAATCCCTCTGATAAATGTATAAGATTCCTTCAGCTTCCGTCCTTTAGCTTCCTTAAAACAGCGTCCCTTATGCTCTCCAGCTTGGCCTTCTGCCTTTGTTCCGTCTCGCATTGGGAGGTGGCCTTGGGGCTGCAGTATCCAAGGGAATCCATGACCATGTTGGCGATGTCGTCGCACCTGGCACCCTCAAGCTCGGATAGATAATCAGCCATGCGCCTTCCAAACTCCCTGCACTTCTCCTCATTAACGCCCTTAGCGTGCAGCTCATATAGCTCCTCTATCTCCTTGAGGAACTTCTCCATATCAGTCTTATCGGCCATGATCAGATTCTATAGGCTACCTGGATTTCAGGTAATAAATAGGTCTCCTAGAGGCCTTCGATGAAGGGGGCTGTATTTTTGAATGGGTGTTTTCAGCTAGATCTTTCTCCCAGGATCTTCTCAAGGGTCGGATCACCCTGTTCCAGGGCTACGTCTACGGGCATCAGGTGCTGCATAGTTTTCTTCGTGGGTAAGATATACTGTATTCCTCTAGTCCGCTCCTTTACAGTCCGCTGGTGATGCCTGCCGACTTGGCCATATCCTTTTATCTGATCGAACTCATCCTTCGAGGCCTTGGGAACCCTGAACCTATCGGCCTTGGTAAGGTCCTGGTACATAATAGCCGCTTCCAAAGATGCCTTGAGAAGTCGTTCCCTGCCCTATCCTCCTCCCTGCTTATCAGGGCCGTCTTGGAGCCGCCAAAGGGCTTGCTTATGGCGGCCAAGCTATCCATATCGTCACTATTCTGTCAGCTCTCTATCCTTAAGAGCATGTAGGCAAAGTCCTTCAATGGAGTGCCGCTCTCGGCGGTCTTACCTATCCTGAGCCTATCATTCACTACCCACAAATGATTAAGTAATTTAACTACTGATAAGCGTCCTGGTACGTTCGATTTATGTAGTATCTAATACAATCACATGCTCTAGGGCGAAGGGGCTAAGGTAGTGGAGATGCCAGAAATTGTGGAGGCCTGGTTGTGATCTGCCAAAGGTGCGGTTACTGCTGCATTCACTTAGATGTGAATATAGTAGATCCCAGGGCCGTCCTGCCAGGGGTAGATATCGATCCTGGGAAAAGGGATGTCTGGGTCCTCAAGCCTAAGGGCCAGAGGTGCCCTCACTTGAGCTTCCAGGGCGACCTAGCCGTGTGCGCCATCCACGTCATGCCGTGCTATAAAGGCTCACCCTGCGACCAGTTTGAACAATTAGGCCGTGAGGACGATCTCTGTGTCTTGGGCGCCTATTTCAAGGCCGCCAGCTATGAAAAATGATTCTCTTTAGCTCTATCTCTCACCCGGGCTGCCACTTCAAATCGTCGCTTTGATCGCCACTCACAACCGTTATCTTCAGCTATTATTTGCTTTTTAATCTGCAACCGCAGCCTACAATCGCTATCATCTATCGGACTTCCTCCTTCAGGGAGTCCAAAGGCATCGCAATCCACCCGTTCCTTTCTTCACTTTTCTTCACTTTATCTCTATTATCTTTCCCGTAATCCTCTTTAGCTCTCTGGCTATGAGAAGGCCATGCTGACTCCCTTTATGATCATTAACCATGGGATCTCTATGGGAGGCCAGAGATAAGTACTAATATACAGAAAATGGCAGTCACCATCCATCACGATTATATCGTTGGCAGATTGGCTAGGGGATCATTATGACGGAGACTCTAAAGGCAATAGGATCGCGTATTCGAGAGCTCAGAGAGAACTCGAATACCCCCATAGAGGAGATGGCGCGCCTGCTTAAGGTGCCCGTAGAGACATACCGCAGCTACGAGGATGGCGTCCAGGACATACCGGTCAGCATTCTGATGGAGATCGCGCGCAAGTTCTGTGTGGCGACAGAGCTCCTCCTCACCGGAGAGGAGCCGAAGATGAACATTTTCACGGTAACCAGGGACGGCCAGGGCACCGAGGTTGAGAGAACCGAGATTTACAAGTACCAGAGCCTTGCCGGAAAGTTCATCCACAAGAAGGCCGAGCCCTACATCGTGACCGTCGAGCCTAGAAAGGATACGCCTTCCAATTACAACCACCCTGGCCAGGAGTTCGAGTACGTCCTGGAGGGCTCTTTGAAGCTTACCATCCGCGATCATGAGATCGTCCTAAATGAAGGAGATTCCATATTCTTCGATGCCTCCTACGGTCATGGTTTACAAGCATTGAATAACAGGCCAGCCAAACTGCTAGTTGTGGTGATGTAAGGTGAAGAGGTACGGATAAATGACGTCGGTGCTGAGCAGGTTCGTCTCCAGGGTCAACTTCGATTCATACGAGGATTTCAAGACGAATTTAAAGATCCTCGTCCCAGAGAACTTCAACTTCGCCTATGACGTAGTGGATGCCTATGCCCATGAGGTCCCGGAGAAGATGGCACTGGTGTGGTGCAACGATAAAGGGGAGGAGAAGTTCATCACCTTCAAGGAGCTAAAGACGCTGTCTGACAAGGCTGCCAATTTCTTCAGATCCCTGGACATTCACAAGGGCGACACCGTCATGCTCACCTTAAAGAGCCGCTATGAGTTCTGGATTGCCATCGTTGCCATCAACAAGCTGGGAGCCATAGCCATTCCCTCGACTCACATGCTCAAGAAGAAGGATTTCGCCTACAGGATAAAGAAGGCTAACTTGAAGATGATAGTGTGCATCGGGGAGAACGGCGTTCCTGCCGAGCTCGATGCGGCTCAGGAGGAGGTAGGGGCGTCCTTGGTGAAGCTTTTGGTGGGAGGCAAGGATTTACAGAGGCCCGGCTGGCTCAACTTCGATCTAGAGCTGGAGAAAGCCTCGTCTGACTTCGAGAGGCCCATTGGAGAGGAGGCGACTACCAACTCGGACATGCTCTTGGCTTACTTCACCTCAGGCACTACCGGCTATCCAAAGCTGGTCAGGCACGACCAGACCTATCCTCTGGGACATATACTGACCGCCAAGTACTGGCAAAACGTCGGCGACGATGGGCTTCACTACACCGTAGCAGATACCGGCTGGGCCAAGTGCGTCTGGGGCAAGATCTACGGCCAGTGGCTCTCAGGCTCTGGAGTCTTCGTCTACGACTACGACAGGTTCGATGCCGGCAATATGATGGACATGATCTGCAAGTACGGCGTTACAACCTTCTGCGCTCCTCCAACCATCTACAGGTTCATGATCAAGAGCGACATGTCCAGGTACAACTTCTCCACCATGAAGTACGCCGTCACCGCCGGAGAGCCCCTCAATCCCACGGTCTACGAGAAGTTCCTCGAGGCGACAGGCCTTACCCTAATGGAAGGATACGGCCAGACCGAGACCGTAGTTACCATCGCCAACTACCCCTGGATGAAGCCAAAGCCGGGGTCCATGGGCAAGCCTGCCCCCGGTTACAACATAGTCCTGGTAGGAAAGGACGATAAGATCTGCGAGCCGGGCGAGGAAGGAGAGATCGTCATCAAGACCGACGAAGGAAAGCCCGTTGGTCTTTTTACCGATTACCACCTGGATCCTGATAAGGTCAATAATACCTGGCACGATGGTTACTACCACACCGGAGACACCGCCTGGAAGGATGAAGATGGATACTTCTGGTTCGTGGGTAGGACCGATGACATGATAAAGTCCTCCGGTTACAGGGTCGGGCCCTTCGAGGTGGAGAGCGCCCTCATGTCTCATCCCGCGGTCCTGGAGTGCGCCATCACCGGAGTTCCAGACCCGGTGAGGGGCCAGGTGGTAAAGGCCACCATCGTTCTTACCAAGAGCTATGCTCCCTCCGAGGAGCTGAAAAAGGAGCTCCAAAACCACGTCAAGAAGGTGACTGCGCCATACAAGTACCCGCGCATCGTCGATTTCGTGGAGGAGCTGCCCAAGACCATCAGTGGGAAGATAAGGCGTGTTGAGATCAGAGAGAAGGACAGGCCTTACCCTGTCATCGATGCTTTGGAGTGCAAAGCGTGCGAGAGGTGCCTCCTTGCCTGTCCTGAGAACGTCTTGAAGCTTGGCGAGACTTTGAACGAGAGAGGTTACAGATACGCAGTGTACTCTGGGAACGAGTGTATAGGCTGCGGAGCTTGCTATTACACTTGCCCTGAGCCCCTGGCCTTAGAGGTCCACATCCCCCAGAAGGAGAAGGTTGAGGAGAGTTAAAATGCCCGCTCAGTTAATTGCAGGAAACAGCGCAGTGATCATCGGGGCTATGTATGCGGGCTGCGACTGCTTTTTCGGATACCCCATAACCCCGGCCAGCGAGATACTTCACGAGGCCTCCAAGTACTTCCCCATGGTTGGAAGGAAGTTCGTCCAGGCCGAGTCTGAAGAGGCTGCCATCAACATGGTTTACGGAGCCGCCTCCACAGGACATAGGGCCCTGGCGGCCTCCTCGGGCCCAGGGATGAGCCTCAAGCAAGAAGGGATCACTTATATCGCAGGGGCTGAGCTTCCCTGTGTCATAGTTGACATCAACCGGGCAGGCCCGGGCCTTGGAAACATAGGCCCTGAGCAGTCCGACTACAACCAGGTCGTCAAGGGCGGAGGAAACGGCTGCTACAACAACATAGTCCTGGCACCTAACTCCGTCCAGGAGATGTGCGATCTCACCATGAAGGCCTTCGACCTAGCTTTCAAGTACCGAAATCCCGTAGTGGTTCTGGCCGACGGAGTCCTGGGCCACATGGTAGAGCCCCTCAAGTTCCCCGACGAGGCCTATACCCCATCCATAGACACCACTTGGGCTGTCTGCGGCAATCATGAGACCCGGACCAACCTGGTCACCTCCATTGAGCTCGACTTTTCCAAGATGGAGAAGCACAACTTCAAGCTTCAGGGTAAGTACCAGAATATCAGGGAGAACGAGGTCCAGTTCGAGACCTACATGATGGGCGATGCAGAGATCATCCTTGTATCCTTCGGCATAAGCAGCAGGATAGCTAAGTCCGCGGTCGATGCCGCCAGGAAAGAAGGTTTAAAGGTCGGCCTCTTCAGGCCCATAACTCTCTTCCCCTTCCCATCCAAGGAGCTCAAGGCCTTGGCAGATAAGGGCTGCAAGTTCATTTCCATTGAGATGAATAACGGCATGATGAGGGAGGACATAAGGCTGGCCACGGGCTGCGCCAATGTCGATCTGGTCTGCAGGTACGGAGGCAGGCTCATCGATTTGGAAGACATTATGAAGAAGATAAAGGAGGTGGCTTAGAGATGGCGGCTAAAGAGAAGATCATAGGCGGGCACCGCGGTATCCACGATCGTTTCCCGAGGAAGGGAGGAGCGGCAATCACAGCCACCCACTATTGTCCGGGGTGCGGCCATGGCATCCTCCACAAGCTCATAGGCGAGACCATGGCCGACCTCGATATCCAGGACAGATGCGTCGTCATGAACCCAGTCGGATGCTCCGTCTTTGCCTACTACTACCTCGACTGCGGCCACGTTCAGGTGGCCCACGGCAGGGCTCCGGCGGTGGCCACAGGCGTCTCCAGGGCCGAGGACGACGCCATAGTCATATCCTACCAGGGAGACGGCGATCTGGCGTCCATAGGCCTCAACGAGACCATCCAGGCCGCCAACCGCGGCGAGAAGCTGGCGGTATTCTTCATCAATAACTCGGTCTATGGCATGACCGGAGGCCAGATGGCGCCCACGACCCTCCTCGGAGAGGTGACGGCTACAACACCCAGGGGGCGCGATCCAAGGGACACTGGCTATCCCATCCACATGTGCGAGCTCCTGGATACCTTGAATGCCCCTGTCTACATAGAGAGGGTCTCATTATCGGACATAGATCACGTAAGGAAGGCCAGGAGGGCTGTTAGGAAGGCCCTGCAGATACAGAAGGAGAAGAAGGGCTATACATTTGTGGAGTTCCTTTCTCCTTGCCCCACCATCCTGAGGTTGGATGCCAAAGGCGTGGAGAAGTTTCTCAATGAGCAGATGGAGAAGGAGTTCCCCTTAAAGCAGTTCAGGGATAGATCTAATGAAGCCGATCCCATTGTCAGAAGGCCGAGCGATTTTACCAAAGTCTCGTTAGACAGAATCTTCGGCGTAGCCTCCGACAATGCTCTTGACGTGTCCCCGGACCTGACCTTCAAGGCTAAGAAGGTCAAGATAGCAGGCTTTGGGGGGCAGGGCGTCCTTTCCATGGGTCTTGCTCTTGCCCAGGCAGCCTTCAGCACTGGAAGGTACGTTTCCTGGTATCCTGACTACGGCCCTGAGCAGAGAGGAGGGACATCCAACTGTACCGTCGTCATATCAGGCGAGCCCATAGGGTCCCCTGTTACTAGCGAGCCCGATATCCTGGTGGCCTTCAACAGGCCTTCCCTGGAAAAGTTCACCCCCGAGATCCGGAAGGGAGGGATCATCCTCTACGATACCATAGCTGGGGATTACCAATCCCCAGAGGGAGTAAGGATCGTGCCCATACCGGCCTTAAAGATCGCTCAGGGCAAAGGAGCCCAGCAGGCCATCAACACCGCCATGTTCGGAGCTCTATCGGAGCTGGGAGATCTGGGCATATCCAGAGAGTCCTTTGAAAAGGCCTTGGCCCAATCCTTTGCCAAGAAGCCGAAGCTTGTTCCCCTCAACCTGGAGATCTTCAAGTTGGGATCCGAGGCTGCAAGGAAAGAGGCTGGAGCCAAGCTCAAGGTGGCGGCAATCGCACGCTAAACTGGGAACTCCGCTCCATCTGCAGGACGGATACTCCTTTTTACTTTTTCGTTAGCTATTTATCGGATATAGCTGATTTATTGGATATTATTGAACAATTTATTTTCAGGTCAACAGATTAAATATCCTAAATAAATTCAACGATCTAACAGGTATTTTTGGTGCATCACATAGGGAGATCGCCTATGGAGAAGTGACCAATAATCATAGGCATACGCCTGGAGCGAGTCACCTCTGAGGAGTAGGAAGCCCCATCCTTTAGGGTGGGGTAGAAGTCGTATCCGATAAGAGGTACTGTATTTCTCAAGTTTTTGGTTTTTGCTACGTAGTCAACTACCCCTCCCTAAAGGGCTGGGCTTGCGCCTGAGCAACGAATCTCGA
>CAZKWM010000106.1:0-4012 GCA_964556405.1 uncultured Methanotrichaceae archaeon
TGCTTCCTAATCCATTGGAGAAAAGTAATCCGGTGATGTTTTGAAATGGGCTCATTTCTAAAAAGCGATGATCTGCCATATATCGCAGCCCAGCGTCGCGAATTTAGCATTGAGGGACTCGATCTTTTCCAGATCTATCCTTAGGAGATTTAAGCTAAAAGGTAGAGCCTAGAGCTTCTCTGGTGAAAGCCCTTTGGCTCTAGATACATCCCTGTACATGGAATGGCTCTCCTCCATCAGGGATGCTCTACCTGTGATCTGCATCCCTACCAACTTGTCCATGCCCTGGTAGTCCTCATAGACCGCCAGAGATGTCCTGGGATTCAGAATGATGTGGACGAACTTCTCTCCGCCTTCGCTGAGGATGTAGATATTTCCATCCAGGTAGGTGTATATCCACAGGCGTTGCTCTAGGGTATCTGCTTCCGGTGGCCAGGGTAGCACAGGTGTTGTGGGATCTCAGGAACTCATCTATGCGGGCCTTCAGGGCATCCATGGGCATCTTCTTGATGAGGCCGTCCCTCATCCCCTTAAGCTCCAGGGCATAATCGGCCACGGTCTCCGGGGTCAGGGTGCCCACATAGGCCAGAGGATAACCGGTTTTTTGGGAGAAGGCCTTCCGGGCCGTTCTATCCTCATCACGAAGGTTTTCCAGAGAAAGCTTTCCTCCAAGGGCCCTCATGCTGGCGACCTCTCCACCCAGTAGATCCTTCTAGCCTTCCCAAGGATCTGAGGCCGTCCTTCTGGTCCAGACAGGTACAGAAGTAGAACAGCCATCCTAGCCTTGAGCCATTCCTTATTATCCTGGACAAAGGCCTCCATCTCCAGAGCAACGGACCCTTGGTACACATGGGTGCCTAGGACTACAAAGCCGACATCCCTGTACCCTTCGGCAAAGCCCTCAGGCCGGGTGAGCCTCGAAGGCCCCAGGACTAGGAATATAATCTTCGCGGCGCCCTCCGTGGGTCCGTATCTGCTCGCGTATATCACCAGGGTTCTGTACAAAGGAACGCACCCAGTCGGATATCCAATAAGACCTTTAGGCCTTCTGATTATTTATGCGTCTCCAAGCTGGAAAGCCCACGGCTTCTGCCTCGGTCATGGCAGGGATCGCGTAGAAAGAGCGGGGAGTTATCTAGTGTTAAGGCCTCTACTAAGTCATAAGGCTTGAGCGCTGAAGGCTGAAGGTAAGGCTTTTGGCGCTTAGCAGCTATTAGCCTCCTTTCTCCCATCTCCCATGATTTGCCGGAAGATTTATATAGCGAATATATCACTAACTATGAGTTAGTAATATTAGGTACTCAAGGTTGAATGGCATAGGCAGAGCGGTTTTCCAGAGGCTGTCGCCGGGGTAGGGCACCCTCACGAAATTGGGGAAAATTCCCCGAATAGGCAGCAATGAAGGCCGCTTAGTGATCATACAGTTAAAAAATTACTTAAGCTCAGGGGATCAATATTCAGCATGTTGGAGGTTTTTGATGGCAGGAGAGACTGTACTCAAGGTCATTGAGGCCCGGCCGTCGGATGTCGGCAGGGGTATCGCCAGGGTGGACCCCTCTGTCTTCCGAGAGAGGGGCTGGCAGGCAGGGGATGTTCTCAGCCTTCAGGGAAAGAAGAAGACTGCAGCCTTGCTCTGGCCAGGCTACCCCGAGGATACCGGTACGGGCGTCATACGCCTTGATGGCAACACCAGAAGAAATGCCGGGGTCAGCATAGATGACAGGATCCCCGTGAGGGTTATCCAGTCCGCCCCGGCCGAGGGAGTAGTCTTTGCGCCCACCGTTCCCCTCAGGATCACCGGTGGTGAAGATTACTTCAGAAGGTACATGGAAGGGCGCGTTCTGACCAGGGGCGACATAGTGGAGATCAGCGTCATGGGCAGAAAGATTGAGCTCATGGCAGTCAGGGTCACCCCCGCCAAGGATGCCGTGGTCATCACCGATAGGACTAGAATCGAGATCTCTGAGAAGCCGGCCAAGGAAGAGAAGGCCGTTCCCAGAGTTACCTACGAGGACATAGGCGGCCTTGGCCCTGAGATAAAGAGGGTCAGGGAGATGATAGAGCTGCCCATGAAGCACCCTGAGCTCTTCGACCGCCTGGGTGTTGAAGCCCCCAAGGGAGTTCTGCTCTATGGCCCTCCGGGCACGGGAAAGACCCTCCTGGCCAGAGCCCTGGCCTCGGAGACCAATGCCCACTTCGAGACCCTGAGCGGCCCCGAGATCATGTCCAAGTACTACGGCGAGTCCGAGGAGAAGCTTAGGCAGATCTTCAAGACCGCAGAGGAGCAGGCCCCAAGCATAGTGCTCATAGATGAGATAGACTCCATTGCTCCGAAGAGAGAAGAGGTGACCGGTGAGGTCGAGCGCCGCGTAGTCGCCCAGCTCCTAGCCCTCATGGACGGCATGGAGTCCCGCGGAAAGGTCGTGGTCATAGGCGCCACCAACAGGCCCGATGCCCTGGACCCAGCTCTCAGAAGGCCGGGCAGGTTCGATAGGGAGATAGAGATCGGTGTGCCTAACCGGCTGTCCAGGTTCGAGGTGCTGCAGATCCACACTAGGGGCATGCCTCTGGCCAAGGACATCAGCCTAGACAAGCTGGCGGACATAACCCACGGCTATGTGGGCGCAGATCTAGCCGCCCTGGCCAGGGAGGCCGGTATGAGCGCTATAAGAAGGGTCCTGCCCCAGATCGACCTGGAGGTGGAGGCCATCCCGGCTGAGATCCTCAACAAGATCGAGGTCACCATGCAGGACTTCCTGGACGCCTACAAGGACCTGGAGCCCTCGGCCATGAGGGAGGTCATGATAGAGTCGCCCAACGTCCACTGGAGCGATATCGGCGGCCTGGAGACCGTCAAGCAGGAGCTCAAGGAGTCCGTGGAGTGGCCTTTGACATACGCCAGGCTCTTCCAGCACATGGGAGCCACACCCCCCAAGGGAGTTCTGCTCTACGGCCCTCCTGGAACGGGCAAGACCATGCTGGCGAGAGCGGTGGCCACGGAGAGCCAGGCCAACTTCATAAGCATCAAAGGTCCGGAATTCCTGTCCAAGTGGGTCGGAGAGTCCGAGAAGGCGGTCAGGGAGACATTCAGAAGGGCCAGGCAGGCCTCTCCATCGGTGGTCTTCCTGGACGAGATAGACTCCATAGCCCCGACCAGGGCAGGAGGCACGGCCGACTCCCACGTCACCGAGAGGGTCATATCCCAGATACTCACCGAGCTGGATGGGCTGGAGCCTCTCAACAACGTGATAGTGATCGCGGCCACCAACAGGCCTGACATCATAGATCCGGCCCTGCTCAGGCCTGGCAGGTTCGACAGGCTCATCGAGATCGGCTTTCCCGATGAGCAGTCAAGGCTGCAGATCCTCAAGATCCACTCCAGCAACAAACCCCTGGCCGAGGACGTAAACCTGGAGGACCTGGCCAAGAGGACCGATAATTACTCGGGAGCGGACCTAGCGTCCCTGGTCAACGAGGCCACCATGCTCGCCATCCGGGAGTGCGTCCTGGAGGGCAAGGCCAACGAGGAAGAAGCCGTCTGCAATTACAAGACACAGAAGAAGCACTTCGACGAGGCCATGAAGAAGGTGGAGCCCACAGCCAACGAGTACGCCATGGGCGGAAGGTTTGGAAGGGGGAGGGCGGCTTAAAGCCCTCTCTTATTGCCTTTTTTCGATTCTGCTATAGTATCATCGCAACGTATTGGTTTTATGTATTAGCGATTCTATTTCCCTGAGGATCTCTAGGAAGCCCTTGCTCTCAGAATCTATCACAGTATCTCTGATATGCTAGTGGCAGAAAAAGTTGATCCCACGACCATCATGGGTATGTCGCCAATCATGAAAGAAAGTAGGCTCTAAAAGAGATGAGCAATATTGCTCCCCACCCAAGAATATATTCAGAAGATAATAAAAGAAGGCTACTTTTTCTTCTTACACATGCCCGTAAACCAGCGAAAGATGCTTAAGGGCAGGCTATTTTCAAGCATTCTCTTTATGAGTTCAGGGCTGTT
>CAZKWM010000106.1:4112-8431 GCA_964556405.1 uncultured Methanotrichaceae archaeon
AGATGCTTAAGGGCAGGCTATTTTCAAGCATTCTCTTTATGAGTTCAGGGCTGTTCTTCTCCGTTCGCTTCTTCATGGTATAACCACCTATATTCTGAGCTTTCCTCATTGATGAGCCTTTTCTTAACGGTTGTCAACTACCCTGAAGGGCAGGGCTTATAAATCCGTAAAAAATCAGGCTACAATAGGCAGGTTGACCTCTACCCAGGGGGCTATATTAGTCGCTGCAATGTAACCTGTCCGACCAGAGAAACCACAGCAGATACACTTAAATTCGTCCCTGGCAGGGCGCGGTTAGACCTGGATATATCATGGCATATAGGGCATTGCAGGACTAGAGAAGTATATGCAGGGTCAATGTAGACTAAAGAAATGCCAGCTATAGCTGCCTTATATGTCAAGAACTCTTTAAGCGGATTGAAGCTCCGGGATTGATGGCTGTGTCTCTGAGCTTTTGTAACCGTTGCCCTTTGCCTGATTCCTTTGAGATCTTCCATGAAAATCAAGGTATGAGTGCCTTTAGCTTTCGCAACCAGACTCTTAGAGATACTATGGTTCGTATCCTTAGTGAACCTAGCCATATGGCCGGAGGGCTTCTTAAGATGTCTTTTAGCGCTCTTAGTGCCACAGCTTTGTAGTCTGGATTTTAAAGAATCAAGTCCATCTCTTACTTCCTGGATCTTCCGGCCGGTATGTATCTCACAATCACTGTCAACACCCAGATTCTTGATTTCGAGATTCGCACCAAGGGCGCCAGCAGGATCATACGGAGATTCTTCAGGAGCTTTGATCATCACTTCCAGATAGAATACGCCGTTCTGAAGAACCGGATCGACCTGACCTATTACTCTATCTATTCTTGTCTTCTGATAAGAGCCAATTCTTACAGAGATTATCGTTCTACCCTTGAGAATCATCAGGGGAATCTTTTCAAATCCCTTCTAGGTAAGAATATGAGGATCATAGACTATGACACCGCCTGGTCTAAATTCAGGCTTGATAGATTTATCTTTATTATAAGCTTCAGCGACATTGTAGCCCTGACTGTAATCTTAGAAGAAAGACCAAATTTATCTCTGATCTCATAGTAGGTAGCTTTATGGATGTTAACTTTGTTAGCACTATGAATATCGAAAATAACTTCAGTGATGGCATTGCAAGCTTCGTTAAAGCGGTGCATGGTCTCCAGAAGGAGAGAATATTGATCAGGGCTGGGGTCTCCCAGGCGCTAAGGTGAAATACATGGGCTTTGAAAGCCAAAGTCCCATCATATAAGAATAGGAGGGAGCAGCTATGAGGTGGTCTGGAAAGCAGCTCCAAAGGACGCCTTCTACCATCAGCAGCTGATCTATCTAGGGATCAAGGAGCCCCCCGGGGTCTGGATGCCCTTAGGTAAATAACCCAACGGCTGCATCCCTTTTAGTAATTTTCCCTTATAGAAGAACGATACTTATTTCCGGGATGAGGGGGAGTTTAAACGGTCGCCGGGATAAAGGGCAGCAGATATCGACAATCGATCATCTTCGGGACCTATAAAGGATCAGGGGCCCTAGAGAGGATGAGGTTGAGAAATTATTGCGCGAACTGAGAAAGGCTCATCTATCAGCTCTCCGATTCCGCGTTGACCACGTTCTTGAGGATCTCAGCGGTCATGATGGGGGTCAGCTTGTACTTCTCGGCGAGGGTCAGCACCCGGTGCTAGCTCATCCCTCTCCACGGAGACCGTGTGCTGGGCTACGTAGAGCATAGCCCCCTAGACGCCCACCTCCACCAGAACTTTTCCCACGGCATCCAGGAGGTTATCGTCGATGAGGATGTTGGTGGTCCCAATGACCTTTATAGCCTTGGCTATCTTCTCGCCGTTCGTCTTCATGTGGCTGACCTTGGAGAAGCTAGCAGCACCTTGAATGAAGTCCAAGGCGTTCTCCGAGACACCATTCAGTATAAGCTCGGAGGCAAGCCTCTTCAAGGTCTTTCCCTGGAGAATCACTTCCGCCTCCCGTGCCAGGTATGCATCGGGTGTGATTTCTATCTTGGTGTATTAGGGGCTGGGCGTCTGCTTGATGCCTTGTACGCATGGTAACATACTAAAGTCCGTTCTTCTTATGTAACCGAGGGATGGGTTTATTAATTCAAACACATAAGAAAACCTATTGATTCCCAACTATCTTTCCCAGGGCATATCCCGCCAAAAGCTCCCTGCCCTGTACGAGATCAAGTAGATGGTGGATGCCTTAATTGAGGATATGGAAGGTTTCCAAAAGATAGAGGAGCTGCCGGAAGGCAGCGAAGTGCTAGACACCAAAACATCGGGATGCTCCATCTACCGTCTGGAGAAGGTCTTTTGCGGCAAGGGCTGTAAAGGCTGCTCCCATGAGCCTTAATGGTATGGATACTGGAAAGAGGGGGGGGGCAAGACCAGGTCCAAGTACATAGGTAAGAGGTTACTATGAGGGTTTCTGCTCTTGCTTCAGCAGCCCAGGCCACGCTGCTTATTTTGGTTACATTGTCTTCCCTGTCCGTCCTATCCCCTGCCCATGGTGCTGAGAAGATCGGGGTGGTCACCACCATCCTTCCCCTGGGCGAGTTCATAGAGGCCGTTGGAGGCGATAAAGTGGCGGTTACGATCATGGTGCCGCCGGGTAGCGAGCCTCATACCTACGAGCCGTTGCCTTCCCATATGAAGCAGGTAGCGCAGGCTCAGATATACGTCGAGAATGGCGCAGGTCTTGAATCCTGGATGGACAAGATCATAGGTTCCAATAAGCGAATGCTTCTGGTGGATTCCTCGAAGGGTGTAAACCTCATAAACGGCGGGGCGGGCTCCTCAGAAGGCTCCCAGGGCGTCGACCCCCACATCTGGCTATCGGCCAGGAATGCCCAGGTCCAGATCAGAAACATATGTCAGAGCCTGATACAGGTAGACCCGTCCAATCAGTATTACTACATCAAGAACAGGGATGCTTACCTTCAGAAGCTCAAAGCCCTGGATAGCGATCTCAACAAGACTTTTTCTAAGCATACCGGCAACAGAAAGTTCGTAGTGCTCCACCCCGCTTGGGCCTACTTCGCCAGGGATTATGGACTGGAGGAGGTCGCCATAAACCTGGAGGAGAAGGAGCCGGGGCCCAGGTATCTCTCCGAGGTTATAGAGACCGCCAGGAAGAATAATATAACAACTATCTTTGTGGAGCCCCAGTTCAGCCCCAAGATGGCGGACGTCATATCCCAGGAGATAGGAGGCAAGGTCGTCTCCTTGGACCCCCTGGTTGAGAACTACCTGGAGAACATGAGGCTTATAGGCCAAAAGATCGCAGATAGCTTGGAACCATGACCGCCATTTCCATTAAGGACCTGTGGCTCTTTCGAGGTGACCACCCTGTGCTGGAGGATATAAATCTGGAAGTGGCGGAGGGGGACTTCATGGGGCTGATAGGACCCAACGGCGGCGGAAAGACCACCCTCCTCAAGGTCATCCTGGGGATGATAAAGCCCGATAAAGGATCGGTGGAGATCTTTGGCTTGAATCCCGTCGCCGCCAGGAAGTTCATAGGCTACGTCCCCCAAAAAAACATCTTCGACCAGAACTTTCCTGTGACCGCCATGGATGTGGTCCTCATGGGCAGGTACAGCAGAGTAGGGCTCTTTAAAAGGTACGGCCAGAAGGACAAAGAGGAGGCTGAGAAGGCCTTGAGGTCAGTGGGGATGGAGGAGTATGCCGGCAGGGAGATAGGATCCCTCTCCGGGGGAGAGCAGCAGAGGGTCTTTGTGGCCAGGTCCCTGGTATCCAATCCCAAGCTTCTCCTCCTGGATGAGCCGGCCACGGGGATAGACGCCGCCCAGCAGACCGAGTTCTACGACCTTCTCAGCAGGCTCAACACGAGTATGGGTATCACCATAGTCATGGTCTCCCACGATCTGACAGCGGTATCAAAATACGTCAGCAAGCTGGCCTGCCTGAACCAGAGGCTCTATTACCATGGCACGGCCGAGCTCACTGAGGAGGATGTGGAGAAGGCTTACGGCTGCCCGGTAGACATGGTCGCCCACGGCACACCCCACAGGGTTTTAAGAGAGCATGATCACTAGCAGGACGGTTGATAGCGGATTAAAGCTTATGGATTGTGGCTTATGGATTGGAGCATTTTAGGTTTTTTAGAATACGACTTCATGAGGGTGGCTCTGGCCGCAGGCATTGCCGCCTCCACCCTCTGTGCCGTGGTTGGGATCTACGTCATCCTAAATAGAATCGTCTTCATAAGCGATGGAATAGCCCACGCCGCCTTCGGTGGCATAGGCCTTGGGTACTTCCTGGGATC
>CAZKWM010000107.1:0-8357 GCA_964556405.1 uncultured Methanotrichaceae archaeon
GATGGAGATCTATTCTAGAAAAACACTCGGTAAAACAAAGTAAATAGGAATCCTCCAAGGTCTGTCCATCATGAGCTCTTCTCAGGAGCCCTCCATTTCAGGGCTGGCATGGCGCAGATTGATGATGAGCTCTCCGATATTGACCATGTAGTCTATCATGCGCTCTATGCTGCTGGCCATGACAAACCTCAAAAGCATCTCCTCCCGGTTCTCTCCCTCCTGGGCATGTCCCATGCCCTGAATTCCCTTCTGAAGATCCTTGGCCAGGGCTATGAGCTCATTGGCTTTCTCTGAGTTCATTTGGAGGAGATCGTTGATGGAATCATCTATGAGGGTTCCAAAAGTGGATGAGAACTCGGTAAGCCCCTTTCTGACGTCTTCAGGCAGTGTGCAGCTTCCTCGGCTGGCGATGTCCGCCATTCTACAGGCGTGATCGGCTATCCTCTCCAGGTTGGATGCTGCCTGCATGTAGTTAAAAGCAGTGATGGAGTTCAGTGTCTCTTGCTTTACAGAGCCAGATCTCAAGATCTCCGTGAACTGGCGAGATATGAGGAGGTTTAACCTGTCCACATCGTTGTCCCTCTGGACGACGTCAGCCGCTAGCTCCTTGTTGTTTTCCACCAGGGAGTTAATGGCATCCTGGATCATGGATTTGACCACGGTCCTTATCCTCTTCAAGGCCCTCTCAGCCTGAAGCTCCTCTGAGCTTAAGAGGTCCTGGATGACTATCCTATTCAGGGACTCCTCCAGGATCTCGGGGCCTATCAGCTTATTTACTATCCCGCGGACGTCCTTTTTCTGGCCCGAGGACATGTGGTTGGACACTATATCCATGGCCCTGTATCCAGCCACGTAGCATCCGATGACATCCCTTACTAGGAGGTCCCCGAACTTATCGCCGATATCCAGCTTCACCTTCAGATCCCTCTCGGTCCTGTCCGGAGATAAAACCAGGGCACCGCTATCGCTCTGGGTTATGTAAATTATCGATCCTGCCTTGATGCCGTTCTTAGTCGCCCAGCTCTTGGGTAGGGAGACTATGAAGGTAGATTTCCCCGTTCTTTGGACTTTTCTGGTATCCATGATGATCAGTTGTCAGTTCAAATATCAGTTTAAATGTTCCCTTTTAGCTTCAACCATGTAGACTATGGCCTCACATATATTGCAGATGTGGTCCCCGATCCTCTCAAGGTGCCTGTTCACCATCATGAGGGACCCAGCGTGGTCAGTAAGCTCAGGCTTACCCACCAAGATCTTCATGAGCTTGGCCCTGGCCTTGACGTAGAGGCCGTCCACCTCGTAGTCCCACTTGGTGGTCTGCCTGGCCAGATCGGCATCGTAGTTCTTCATGGCATCCAGGGCCTTTCCCAGCATCTCTATATCGACCTGGGCCATGCGGGGCATGTATTCAAGCTTGGTTATATGGGTCTTTTCCTGGCACTGGATAGTCACCCTGGCCATGTCCACCGCTAGATCTCCTATCCTCTCAAGATCGATGCCGATCTTTAAGAGGGCAATGATCATCCTCAGATCCTTGGCCATGGGCTGCTGGAGAGCCAAAAGTTTCATGCACCGGTTCTCAAGCTTCTGATTTATGTCATCAATAACCTGGTCGCCGTTGACCACTTCCTTGGCCAGATCCGTATTCCAGTCGACCAAGGCGCTAACTGACTTATCCACCGCCAGGCCGGCTTTCTTGCCCAGATCCTCAGCTAGGGCCACCAGCTCTTCCAGTTCTCTGTGGTACTTCTCTCTAACCGGGCTCAAATTCTCTCACTCCCCTCGGTCATCCGAACCTGCCGGTAATGTAATCCTCAGTGCTCTTCTCTTTTGGCTTCTCGAAGATGTTCTTGGTCTCCCCGACCTCTATCATCTCCCCTAAGAGGAAGAAGGCTGTGACATCAGAGACCCTGGCTGCTTGCTGCATATTGTGGGTGACTATTACCTGAGTATACATCTCCTTGAGCTGATCCATAAGGCTTTCTATCTTAGCTGTGGATATGGGATCCAGGGCGCTGCATGGCTCATCGAAGAGGATTACGTCTGGCCTCATAGCCAGAGTCCTGGCTATGCAGAGCCTCTGTTGCTGGCCTCCTGAAAGTCCGAGAGCTGGCTTATCCAGCCTATCCTGGACCTCTTCCCAAAGAGCGGCATCTTTGAGGCTCCTCTCCACTATCTTATCTACGTTCTTTAAGCCGTGGATCCTGGGGCCGTAGGCTATATTGTCGTAGATGGACATGGGGAAGGGATTGGGCTTCTGGAAGACCATGCCTATCTTCTTTCTTATCTCTACCACATCGATGTCCTTGGCGTAGATATTGGTGCCCTCGTAGAGAACCTCACCTTCCACCCTAGCCTTGTCCACCAGATCGTTCATCCTGTTAAGGCAGCGTATGAAGGTAGATTTGCCGCACCCCGAGGGTCCTATAAGGGCCGTGATCTTCTTCTCAGGTATCCCCATGTTTATGTTCTTTAGAGCCTGCTTATCTCCATACCATAGGTTCAGGTTCTTTGACTCAATCTTGTAACTCAATGCGCGTCACCCTGGCGTCAATCACGGCTTAGAGGCCGTGGTAGCTGGCAATGGTCCTCTCGAAGATCTTACCCGATGGAGTCCAGCCCTCCAACTACCCCGGCTTGGATATATAAATTATGCATCCTTTCTATATACTTCGGGCCCCTTGGCTCGTCTCTTTATGTCTAACCACGAAGCATTTATATAGAACTTTAAACAGCCTATAGTAAAAAGTCAGGGAGGATTCCATTTGGCCAGTTTAGGCGGGGTTCCAGTAATCATACTCAAAGAAGGTGCCAAGCGCGAGACGGGAAAGGACGCTCAGCGCAGGAACATCATGGCTGCAAGGGCTGTGGCAGACTCGGTGAGGTCGACCCTCGGGCCCAAAGGCATGGACAAGATGCTGGTGGACAGCATGGGTGATTCCACCATTACTAACGATGGTGCTACCATCCTTAGGGAGCTCGACATAGAGCACCCGGCAGCTAAGATGATTGTAGAAGTGGCCAGAGCCCAGGATGACGCCATCGGCGATGGCACCACCACTGCCGTGATCATAGCTGGAGATCTTCTGAAGAACGCTGAGGAGCTGATAAACCAGAATGTCCACCCAACTGTGATCGTCCTGGGATACAAGCAGGCTTCTGACAGGGCTCAGGAGGTTCTGGAGGGCATGGGCATAGATGCTAGGGGCGATAGGAAGATGCTGACCAAGATTGCCCAGACCGCCATGACCGGCAAGGGCATAGAGTTCTTCATGGGAAATCTGTCGGAAATAGCCGTGGAGACGGCTTCGGCCATCGTGGGCGGAGGAACCTCCGATCTTGAGGAGAAGGTAAAGATAGTCAAGATCCCGGGTGGCTCCCTGGAAGACTCCAGCATCAACTACGGCATAGTCCTGGAGAAGGAGGTAACAAGCCCCGAGATGCCCAAAAAGATCCAGAATGCCAAGATAATGCTCCTGGAAGGCACCCTCGAGATCAAGAAGCTTGGGACCGATGCCAAGATCTCCATAACTGACGTCGGTGGCCTCCAGAGCTTCAAACAGAGCGAGGAGGACATCATAGCCGATCAGATAAATGCCATAGTCAAGGCCGGGGCCAATGTGGTCTTTGTACAGAAGGGCATAGGCAACTTCGCCCAAGGCTACCTGGCCAAGAAGGGCATCCTGGCCGTCCGCCGGGTCAAGGATGAGGATATGAAGATGCTGGCACCTGCCACCGGGGCCAAGCTTGTGGGCGATCCCCTGCTGGTGAGACCCGAGGACCTGGGAAGCTGCGGTTTAGTCGAGGAAAGAAAGGTCGGCAAGGATAAGCAGATGATATTCGTCGAGGGCTGCAAGAATCCTAAGGCGGTGTCCATAATTCTCCGGGGTGTCTCCGAGGTCTTCCTGGATGAGATGGAGAGGGCCTTGGAGGATGCCCTTCACGTGGTCACTGATGTTCTGGAGTCAGGAAAGATCGTCCCCGGTGGAGGGGCGGCCGAGCTTGAGGTGGCTGAAAACCTCAGGCAGTACGCCTCCACCGTGAGCGGTAGAGAGCAGCTGGCGGTCATGGCCTTCTCCAAAGCCGTGGAGTCCATACCTACAACCCTTGCCGAGAACGGAGGCTTCAATCCCGTGGACTCCTTGGTGGCCTTGAGATCCAGCCACCAGGCAGGCCATAAGAGCAGCGGCATAAACATGAAGACTGGAAAGCCTGATGATATGCTTGCCCTGGGAATCATTGAGCCCCTGAAGGTCAAGACCCAGGCCCTCAAGTCGGCAACTGAGGCCGCCACCATGATTCTACGGGTGGATGATGTCATCGCTGCCAAGAGAGAAGCGCTCAAGCCAAAGCCCGGCCAGAGCCCCCACGACTACACCAGGCCTGGCTTTGGAATGTAAGTCTTGGACCTGGATGCAACAATAACACCGGTCCATCCCTCCCTTATAGGCGGTGAATTTCAGTGGCGCAAGATACAAAAGCGGAGGCTTTAGAGGACGTGAGCTCCGAGGCTACCGAAGAAAGCCTGGAGGATCTCGAGCTTCAGCTGGAAGAGGCCAGGAAAACAGCAGATGAGCGCTTAGATCAGCTCCTAAGGGCCAGGGCAGAGGCAGAAAACGCCATGAAGATCGCCGGCAGGGCCAAGGAGGAGTACGCTCGATACGCCTCTGAAAAGCTGGTAGCCAAGCTCCTCTGCATCGTGGACAGCCTGGAGCAGGCTGCCAAGCACGATGAGGGGGCTAAAGTTCTTTATCAACAGCTTATGGATGTTCTAAAGACGGAAGGGCTGGAGCCCATAGAGTCTTTAGGCAAGAAGTTCGATCCTTACAGGCACGAGGCCCTTTACAGCGTCCCCTGCCAGGGTGATGAAGAGGATACAGTGGCCGAGGAGATGTCGAAGGGATATACCCTCAACTCCAAGGTCATACGCTTTGCCAAGGTGGCTGTGGCCAAGCGGTGAAAACTTTAAATATTTACAATGTTATGCTCAGATAAGGAGATGACACCATGGCTAAGATCATAGGCATAGATCTGGGTACCAGCAACTCAGCTGCCGCAGTTCTCATAGGCGGCAGGCCTACCATTATTCCCAGCGCCGAAGGAACCAGCATAGGCGGCAAGGCCTTTCCATCCTACGTAGCTTTCACCAAAGATGGCCAGGTTCTGGTGGGCGAGCCCGCCAGGAGACAGGCCGTGACCAACCCGGACGGAACCATTGCAGGCATCAAGAGAAAGATGGGCACTGACTACAAGGTCAAGGTCTTTGGCAGGGAGTACACCCCTGAGGAGATCTCAGCCCAGATCCTAAGAAAGATCAAGAGCGATGCTGAGGCTTACCTTGGGGAGTCCGTGGAGAAGGTGGTCATAACCGTCCCTGCCTACTTCAACGATAACCAGAGGCAGGCTACCAAGGATGCAGGAACCATCGCCGGTTTAGATGTTGTGAGGATCATAAATGAGCCCACCGCCGCAGCTTTAGCCTACGGCCTGGACAAGTCCGGAGATCAGAAGCTCATGGTCTTTGACCTGGGCGGAGGAACCCTGGATGTCACCATCATGGAGATAGGCGAAGGGGTCTTTGAGGTCAGATCCACCTCCGGCGACACCCAGCTGGGCGGTAGGGATATGGACGAGCGCCTCATGGAGTACGTCCTGGAAGGCTTCAAGCGTGACTCTGGCATTGACCTTAGAAAGGACTCCATGGCCATGCAGAGGATCAGAGAGGCCGTGGAGATGGCCAAGATCGAACTCTCATCCGTCCTTCAGACGACCATCAACCTGCCTTACATCACTGCTGATGCTACAGGGCCCAAGCACCTGAGCATGACCGTCACCAGGGCCAAGCTAGAAGAGCTGGTCCACGACGTGGTGGAGAGGTGCCGGGGACCCATGGTCCAGACCCTCAAGGACTCCAAGATTGAGAAAAATCAGGTCGACAAAATCGTCATGGTAGGCGGACCCACTCGCATGCCTGTTGTCCAGGAGTTCGTCAAGACCTTCCTTGGCAAGGACATAGAGCGCGGTGTGGACCCCATGGAGTGCGTTGCCATGGGCGCGGCCATCCAGGCTGGCGTCCTGGGAGGTGAGGTCAAGGATCTTCTCCTGCTGGACGTAACGCCCCTGAGCTTGGGTGTTGAGACCTTCGGAGGCATATCAACCAATCTCATAGACAGAAACACTACCATTCCCACCAGAAAGAGCCAGATCTTTACCACAGCAGCCGACAACCAGACCTCGGTGGAGATCAACGTCCTCCAGGGCGAGAGGCCCATGTCCAAGGACAATGTCTCCCTGGGGAGATTCACCCTGGTGGGAATTCCTCCAGCGCCAAGGGGCATTCCTCAGATCGAGGTCACCTTCGACATCGACGCCAACGGCATCCTCCACGTCTCGGCCAAGGACCTGGCCACTAAGAAAGAGCAGAGGATAACCATCAGTGCACCCCACAAGCTCAGCAAGAACGATATCGATGCCAAGGTCAAGGAAGCTGAGAAGTACGCCCAGGACGACGCCAAATACAGAGATGAGATAGAGACCAGAAACCAAGCTGACTCCCTGGCCTATGCCTCCGAGAAGATGCTCAAGGATGCGGGCGACGTTGCCACTGCCGACCAGAAGGACAGGATCCAGAAAGGCATTGCAGAGCTCAAGGAGGCTCTGAGCGGCCCCGATGCCAAGAAGATCAAGGACAAGATGGAGGCCCTGCAGACTGCCATCTACGACCTATCCTCGGCCATGTACCAGAAGGCCTCTCAGGCTCAGCAAGCCCAGCAGCAGGCTTCCCAGGGCCCTAATGCCGGACCCACCGGATCCGAAGGCCCAACGGTGGACGCCGACTACGAGGTAGTAAACGATAAGAAGTGAAGGAGTTCAATAGATAAGTATGCCGGAGAAGAGGGACTACTACGAGGTTCTGGGAGTTGCCAGGGACGCGAGCGAGAAGGACGTAAAAAGCGCATACCGCAAGCTCGCCATGAAGTACCATCCCGACAGGTCCGACGCCTCGGATGCCGAAGAGAGGTTCAAGGAGATCTCAGAGGCCTACGCAGTCCTCTCCGATCCGGATAAGAGGAAGCAGTACAATCAGTTCGGCCACTCGGGCATAGACGGCAGGTACACCCAGGAGGACCTATTTAGGGGCGCCAACTTCGAGGACCTCCTGAGGGGTTTTGGTTTCGGCGGCGGGGAGAGCATCTTCGACGTCATCTTCGGCGGAGGCGGTAGGCGCGGCCCTGCCAGGGGACGAGACCTAAGGTATGATCTTGATATAAGCCTTGAGCAGGCGGCTCAAGGCCTGGATAGAACCTTGGACGTGCCCAGGACCGAGCCCTGCCCGACCTGCGCCGGAAGCGGGGCCAGACCTGGTACTGACCCCGTAAGCTGCCACAGCTGTGGCGGCACGGGCCAGGTCACCTCCGTCAAAAGAACGCCCTTTGGCCAGATGATAGCTTCCAGTCCCTGCCCTACCTGCGGCGGCAAGGGCAGGATCATCTCGGATCCCTGCACCGAGTGCGGAGGGTCAGGCCTGGTTAGAATGACCAGGAAGATCAACGTCAAGATACCTCAGGGCGTGGATGACGGCGTCCACCTGAAGCTCAAGGGCCAGGGCGATGCCGCGCCCCCAGGAGGCGTCCCCGGAGACCTCTACATCTTCGTCAACATCAACTCCCACCCTGTATTCCAACGCATAGAAAGCGACCTGCTTCAGGAGGTGCCCATAAGTGTGACCCAGGCAGCTCTCGGGGACGATCTGGAGGTGCCAACCCTTCAGGGCAGGGCCAGGATCAGGGTCCTCCCAGGAACCCAGAGCGGGTCCGTCTTCAGGCTGAAAGGCAAGGGCATGCCTAGGCTCCATGGTTCGGGGGCAGGAGACATGCATGTCAAGGTCAATGTCAGGGTTCCAGTCCGGTTGACTACCAGGCAAAAGCAGCTGATGGAAGAGCTGGCAGCCGAGTTTGGGGAGAAGAGTACCTCACAATTTCATTCTCAGGGCAAGCCCTCAGACAGATCAGATAAATCCTCTGATAAAGATAAGAGCATCTTCGATAAGATAGTGGACGAGGTCAAGGGCGCCGTGCGCTGATCTCGGCCTCCAACGCTGTTTTTACGCGCTCGTACTCGGCCTCTAGCACGCTCGCCTTCTGAGATGCCCCCTCCAGGCTTCCTGAGCGGGCCATATCCTCTAAGTTCTTGGACATGGCTGAAAGCCTCATGGCTCCAACGTAGGCGCTGCTGGATTTTAGGCTATGAGATGCGATCTGCAGGCCCTTGGCGTCTCCTGAAGCTGTAGCCTTCTTTATGGCTGCGATCTTATCTGGAGAGTGCTTGAGAAATAGGCCTCCGACCTCCTCTATTAT
>CAZKWM010000108.1:0-8153 GCA_964556405.1 uncultured Methanotrichaceae archaeon
CATATAAGATCCATCTAGTCTTCCTGTTGCCCGCTTGTATTTAAGTCTTCTTTTTATTATTAGCCAATGATAAACCATCAGTGATCAGTGATGATTCCTCAATAACGATTGATCATGAAGTACTGACCATATCGATGGCTGAGGCCAAGAAGAATCCCAGAGTACCTCTGTGGTCGGAGATGGCAAAGGCACTGCTCCTGTATAACCAATTGATCAGGGTGAAGAGGCTGGCACGACCTAAAGTGAGCCTCAGCGAAGAAGGGCAGCAACATCTTTGATGAAGCGATTAGACAGGCCTTTCCTGAGATTTGTAAGATGATCGAGAAGGAGCTGAAGAAGACAGGCCATCGGTGGTAACCTGAGGGTGCTCCAGCTCTACGATCTCCTCTTGACCATATAGCTCTGGATCCAATTTTTCCATCTTCTTTTCCTCCAATATCTCTCTTTTTTCTCGCGATATTCTCTCTTTCTTCTTGGCCCTCTTTTGGGCTTTTCATAATACATAATAGGCCTGAAAGCTATTTATAATTCCGGAAGATAGATATCCAGGTTCTAGGAGAGTGTGGAAAAAAGGGTCCTCTGGGGCGAAAGGTCCTTAAATCTCCGAGTATAAAAAGTAATCATGACTCGAAGCCCACGAATAGCTCTGGAACCTGAGGCCTATAGGGCGCTAAGGATCTGGGGGGCCATGGTAGGCTAGGAACCTTCAGCCTTTCTATCATCATTGGTTCTGGAACATATGCCCCCAGAGGTCAGGGAACTATTAGTGACGAGTGGGGCAGAGCTTCCTAGGATATCGGGATCTTTTTCCTCGAGGAAAAAGAAGAAAACCAGACAGCCTCTGTACAAGAACCTAGAAGCGCTAGCTATAGTTGACGAAATGTTAAAAAGGTATCCCGATATTACCTACAAGGATATTGGCGATGCCGTTGGATATGGCCGCCATACCATAGAAAATTATCACAGGCAAAAGAAATCGGTCCCACCAGCCTGAGAGATCACCTTTGTTGAAGCTTGGAGCGCCCTTAAGCTTGAATGCTATCGACATTGAGAACGAAGGCATGTGAAGGTGTCCAGTTCCATGGCCACCCAGGGGGCCGGAAAGAACTTTTTGCCATCTTCTCCCTTTAAAGACAGAAGGGCTAGGGCTACCCTGCCCGCGGTAACGTCCAGGATGAAGTTCTCTACTTTTCCCAGGGTATTTCCCTTCAGGCTTGCTATCTTCTCGACTCTTAGAGTGCCTTCGGATAGGATCTTGGGATGCTTGGGGTATGTTTTCATGTTTAGACCTTTATGTTCAGATAGATCCAAAGGATACAATGTCCCATTCTTCTTAAATAATTTAGACACGTATTGTGCAATAGATAGATAAGACCCCAAGCTCATCCAGCTTAGCCATGAAGAACCTCGGAACCGTCGATAGGGTTCTAAGAATCATCGTGGCGGAGATCTGTCTTCTTATAGGCTTCTTCTGGGTCGGCATGGAGTGGCAGATCCTAGCGTACCTGTTAGCCGTGGTTCTCACAGTCCAGGCAGTCACTGGCATCTGCGGCCTGTATAAGCTCATGGGGATAGACACCTGCGAGAGGGTTAAGCACAAGAAGAAGGGACTAATCAACGCTGTTTTGGCTACAGTTGTGATAACAGCCCTGGTTGGAGGCTATGTCAGCATCATCCTGACCAAGCAGGCCTTTACTGGGGATTTCTACGGGTTAAAGAAGCCCTACGATACAACGCTTCAGGACACTGGCAAGGGCTTAAAAGAGCAATCTGTAAGCGATTATGGAGCGCTCCACTCATCGCTAGAAAATTTTACTTCCAAATACTCGACCTATTGGCCTCTTGTAGTTAAGTTCGATAACAACTTCACCTCGGATGTTCAGAAGATCTCGGCAGCAGTAGAAGGATCCAATACTGATATCTCCTCTGGAGACCTGACGGCGGCTCATGAGAAGCTTGGAATGGCGGAGCCGATCTTCCAAGACATGATTAATCGATATAGGCTAGATGGCCGATGGCTGAAGTCAAAGAGCTACATAAATCTACCTTAAGTTATAATTTAAAACTTTTTTAAGGCTGCCAGAATCTATTTATACGCGGGTTAATCGCCTTTTCATCGTTACGGAGGGATAACTATTAGGGCGATTATAGCTTTAGCTGTACTAGCAACTTTACCCTGGGTGATGGTACCCATCTCCCTAGGCACTCAGGTGGACCTGGGCCTTCCTCGTGTTTATGAGCAGTGCAACCAATGGAGCATATCCTTCGAGTGGAATGGCCCTGAAGGCTATAGCAGGAGCGTCTCCCACAGCACCTCCGAGGCAGGAGGAATCGGAGGGCAAAAAACATCCACGGATACTTTAACCTTGGTCTCCTCTTCCGACTTTAGCAAGATCATCAAGGTGGTGATGACCCAGTTTCCTTCCGAGGACCCTTTGCTTCAGGACTTCGCCAGTCTATCTAATAAGGCCCTCAAGGCCGCCTCCAGCTCGGGAGGGTGCAGCAATGTCACCTGCTCTGCCAGGGAGATCGATGGAAACCGTGGAGTTTTTGTCATTGGGGAGGGCTGCAAGGACGATGGAAAATACTATTCAGCGGTCTATCCCTTAAACCTGGGACTCGATAAGTCGAAGAAGGTAACGACCTCCGATATCCTGATCACCTTCACCTCCACGTTCGACAGGGATACGACGGAGACCTTCCTAGATACAGTTCACATCGATAGATCGACATGAGCCATCGTGAAAAGGCAAGCCTTCAGGACTATCAAAATCTATTTAGCTTTAGGATCCCAAGTTTCTAAGGGATGTAAGAATGCCGAATAAGAAGCTTAGGGCCTATCTGCCCCCATTGCAATAGGGCGCTGGAGATAGACGTGGATGAAAACGCAGAAAGAGATGGCTGGCTAATCTGCACGCCCCTGCCGGCTGATATCACAGGCCCCGGAAAAGGTGAGGTCAAGGGCGAAGGCAAGGGTAGAAGTCTATAGCAGATAGCTCCTTTTACCTATCGATCCGTCGGTCTACTTGCCTTCGCCTTCCAGCTTTGAGAGCCTATCAATGGCCATAATCTTCCACGGGCTCTGGCTCCGGTTTTTGGTAGCGATGCTCAAGTAGCTTTTCCAGGCCTCTATGGCTGCGCTCTTATCTCCCTTGGTTTCCAGGGCTACAGCCTTGTTGAACCAGGCTTCCGGATACCTTGGCCTAAGCTCTATGGCCTTCTCGAAGGATTTTATGGCCTTATCCAGGTGACCCATCCGATCCTGGCATATGCCCTTGTTATACCAGAAAGCAGCGTGCGTGGGATCCAAGTTGATGGCCTTGTCGATGCACTTTATGGCGTCGTCGAACTTGCTCATGTAAAGTAAGCTGGTCCCTCTGTTGTTCCAGGCCTTCGTATTTTTGGGATCAAGTTCTAAAGCCTTTTCAAAGCATTTGGCAGCTTCCTCGAACTCTCCCTGGGTCAGGTGGCTCACGCCCTTGTTGTACCAGATCGCAGGGTCATTGGGGTTTCCCTGCTGGCCAGATCCGCTGAGGTTAAACAGATCCTTGAAGTTCATCTCCCTGCCGTAAGGTCTCTATCGGAGATAAAGGTTTCAGGCCGTAGATATCAAGATCTTAGATATCATCATATCATCTTCCCTTTACGGCGTTACAAAGAGAAAGGCCAGGGCTAATATAGCATATACGGCTACCAGTAGAACCCCCTCGAACCAGGTGACTATACCGTCTTTAGCTATGGCATTGACCATGAAAGCCATCCCCGCCACAGCTATCATCTCCAGAAGGTTGGCAAAGACCAGGTTCATAGGGTTGCCTGTGAAATAAGACAGGACCACCAGGAGGGGGGCGCTACGAAGAGGGCCATCTGTATGGTTGAGCCGACGATGATGTTCATCACTAGATCCATGGAGCCCTCATTGGCAAAGTGGACGACAGAAGCGTACTCTGCAGCGTTGCCAACTATCGCCAGGACCACCACTCCCAGGAAGAAGGGTGTGAGGCCAAGCTGTACTGCCGTGACCTCCAGGGAGCTGGATATGAGCTCAGCCTCCATAGCAACGATGGAAGTGCAGACAGTAAGCGCGGCCAGGGATTTTCTCTTAGATCAAACTGCTTCACCCATACCTGGGCCCGCCACCGCAACATCGAACTCATCGTGGTTGGTGTAAAGTGAATAGAAAAGGTTCAGAAGGTAGACGGCTATGAGAACTAGGGAGACGCCCAGGCTCAAGCTCTCGTCGAGGCCTGCGGGATGAGTCCTCCCAATAAGTCCTCTTTCGGTGTAATCGAAGAGGGCAAGCACCATAAGTCCTATCACTGAGAGGATAAGAAGGCTGGAGAGCATTCCATCCGACTCCCTTTGAAAGGTCTTATGGCCCCGCCCAAAGGTGCCGACGATAATGGCGACTCCCAGGCCTAGGAGGCCATTGCCTATGATGAAGCCTGTTATCTAGGCCTTCACTACCAGGGAGCTTCCGGCAGCCAGGATGAAGAAGGCCAGTATGAACTCGGCGCGTTGCCAAAGGTGACATTGAGAAGCCCTCCTACAGCCGGACCTGCCAGCTTTGCCAGGGGCTGCTATGTGGCTCTCCTTATTCCCTCGGCCAGGGGGATCTACTGCCAGGATGGATACGCCGAAGATCCAGAGGGGCGGGGCGCGAAAGAGATAAAATAGGGCTACGGAGAGGGGAACTGCTAGCAGAAGGAGTTCTTTGATCATGTGGGACAGCCATTATCTAGTAATGATACTAATTTTCATTGTCTTAACTTATGGTGTCCTATCTTATGGTTGTCTCGTGAATAGACCGATATTACCACAGAGGCTATGTATACATCCTAAATCTATAATAAAGATCAAAAAGAGGAGGCGAGCTATGATGGAGTTTGGAACGGTATTATCTATCAAACGCCTGGATAAAAAGCAGACTCACGAGGAGCTGGTCAAGGGCATAAGGTTGCTGGTGGCCGCGGAGTACGAGGCAGTGCATATGTATGAGCAGATACTGGGTGCTACAGATAATGCCTATGCTAAGGCCGTTATTCAGGGCATCATAAACGAGGAAAAGGTCCAAGCAGGCCAGTTCCTGGAGCTGCTAATGGAGCTGCAGCCCGGCGAAGAAGCCTTCTATGCCAAGAGTGCCAAGGAGATTTCAGTTTTTATTAGTTAATTTTCCTGGAGGATGGAGATCCATCAGTCTTTCCAATTTTCCTAAAAAAACAAGCCTTAAGTACGATCACATCACAATTTATTCTATTAGGCTGAAAGGGGACAGGATCGCTGGAGGGATCTTGGCCAGAGGAGTATCTTTTCGAGCGATCTGTCCAAAGGTAAGCCTGCGAGGAGATCAAAGATGCCTGAGTTTACCAATCCCTTCATTGGCAATGTACCAGATCGCAAGCTCACACCGGGTGAGCTTCTGAGGGCGATCCGCCTCGACTACGCCGCCGAGTATGAGGCGATTCACATTTACATGGCCCAGGCAGAGGCTACGGACGATCCTCTGGCCAAAAAAGTGCTGATAGATATCGCAGATGAGGAGAGGGTCCATGCCGGCGAGTTCCTGAGGCTCATAAGCATACTGACCGCTGGTGAGGAGGACAAGCTGCTATCGGACGGAGCCCAGGAGGTCAATGACATGTCATCAGAGCTGGGGTCTGTCGAGAAAGTAAGTTCTTCGTCTGCATCGTCAGGGGCATCATCAACATCATCGGCATCGTCCGAGATTCAGATCACCGATGGAACTGGGACCACGATCGGTTCTATGAAGGAGTGAGTGGTGGGAGATATGAGCAATGGATATCTTACTAGAGAGGATGCGCCCATAGGGCCTGAGGCCTGGAAGGCTCTGGATGATACCATGATACAGGCAGCCAGAAGCGTTCTTACAGGAAGGCGTCTCCTTCACATAGAGGGACCTTACGGCCTAGGGCTTAAATCTGTGCCCATGCAAGATAACATAATTGGCGATGGCATTATAACCAGCGGCTGTATACCTCTGGCATATCTACAAAAGACCTTTGAGATAAGCAAGAGGGATCTGGCAGCCTATGAGCATGAGGGCCTGCCCATCAACACCAATGCCGTGGCTATAGCTGCCCTGGAGATGGCACGCATGGAGGACACCATGATCTTCTACGGCACCCCTGGAGCACCAGGCCTTACCATAGCTCCCGGGGTTCGGGAGATAGCCCTGGACAATTGGGATAACCTCGGTGCTGCCGCAGCTGATATCATAAACTCCGTAACCTTCCTGGATAAGATAGGATTCCACGGCCCCTACAGCTTGGCCCTGGCCCCATGGAGGTACAATCTCCTCCTGCGCCTCTACCCCAATAGCGGCATTACTGAGCTGGAGCATGTGAGGACTGTAGTCACCGACGGCGTTTACAAGGCTCCGATCCTCGACAATGGCGGAGTTCTCATAGCCTCGGGAAGCCAGTATGCATCGGTGATCCTGGGCCAGGACATGTCCGTGGGCTTCGTAGGTCCCATTAGGGGAGACCGCCTGGAGTTCTCCATAACTGAGAGCCTGGCGCCCTGGATAAAGGTGCCTCAGGCGGCATGCGTGCTCAAGGAGTGAAGATACTGGGAATTCAAAGATCATAATTTTATTTTTTTATTACCGTCTCTATCCTTTAGATATATCAAAAACGAGTCAACTTTTAGAAACTATGGGGATATTATGGGAATTTTCCATGAAATGGTATATATTCTAATTAATTTAGATTGAGGTGAAACCGTGGCGGGAAACGATGAATCGTGGCTTGGTGGTCTATGTGAATACAGCGGTCCAGCCGATGATCTCCCCCGAGAGGATATTGCAAGATATCCCTATGGGGTCCTGAGAAGGTAGACTACAGATGGAAGACCATGGACGCTGATTCCGATCAGGGCTGGATGCTCGTAAAAATCGCGGGGCTAACCGTAAATAGTATAATTATTGGTTCGATATTGAACCAAAATCTCATAAAGGAGATCGTAGCGCAGTATAAGGTGAACTTCTTCAAGATAAAGGAGCCCAACGGCGCAGCTCTCATGATTCTTTCGCGTTGGGAGGCCAAGTCCGGCACCGATGGCCTGGCCCCGGTGGCGCTGATAAACAAAAGGATGGAGTTGCAGGGACCTGGAATTCACGTAGGATGATAGAAATATCTCCTCTTGAGCTGTGCCCACAATAGCTAGATAGTTAATGCCAGCTGGGTATATGTAAGATACGACATATTACCTTCGATGATCTTGAGGGTAATTGCCATAGGAAAGCTGAAGGAGAGACACTGGCAGGAGGGTGTGGCAGATTATGCCAGGCGTCTCAAGCCCTATGCCCGCATGGAGCTTCTGGAAATTCCTGAGGCAAGGATTCCTGAGGGGGCCCCGGCCTCGGAGGAGACTGAGGCCATGGCAGAGGAGGCAAGGGCTATTCTGAAGAAGCTCGACAAGAAAAGCGGCCTTACCATCGCTCTGGACAGGCAGGGAAAAGAGATGGGCTCCCTGGATCTCTCACGCTGGCTCCAAAAGGAGATCCTCGATGGTAAAAGCGAGATCAATTGGATCATAGGCGGGCCTTTGGGGTTATCGCCCTTGGTGCTGTGGAGGGCTGACTTAGTTCTTTCCTTTTCCAGGATGACCTTTCCGCATCAGATGGCACGATTGATGCTTATGGAGCAGATCTACAGATCTTTTAGGATAATGAAAGGAGAGCCTTATCATCGGTGAATAAGTGAGGATGCATTCAAGCTTTTTTCTCTCACTTCTAATTTCTGGCCTCTTTGTTGTAAGATTATGATTTACCTCTTGAGATCTCGTGGGCCAGAATATAGAAGACTATATGCAAACTTTTTTATTACGAAAGTTTTAAGGGGCCCCAGTGGAAGGATGATGAGATCCGATTGGAGGCTAGCTGTAACTTTATTTCCAGTTCTATTTATGCCCGCAGTCTGCTGACCCCAATCAGAAGATGTGAATGCTCTAGCCATGGCTCTCAAAGATAACAACAGCACCGTTCGAATGATCGCTGCTCAAGATCTGGGAAAGCTTGGCGATATTAGAGCAGTGGAACCTTTGATACTCGCTTTAAAGGACGACAATAGCTGGGTCCGTTTTAGCGCCGCTGAAGCTCTTGGAAATGTATATCAAAACATAAATGATTCAGA
>CAZKWM010000109.1:0-8095 GCA_964556405.1 uncultured Methanotrichaceae archaeon
AGCTGATCGGGCTTAAGGCCACCAGAGATTACGATCCAAGCTTTGGATTCAATCTCCTCTCACTGGAAAAAACTCTAAGATAATTACTGTAGTTTTCAACTTTTTAATTGACTTATACTTATAAATATGCCTTCGTTTGAAATGGAGTTTATAAGTTTCTCATCTGACCGTTGTCACATTATATCTGTTTCATTATTTTCTTAAATTGATTAGTGAATACGTTCTATTTGTATTATCTCTATATAATCAAATAATATCACCTCTGTCTTATATCCTTATTACGTAGCAAAAACCAAAAAGTTGGAGACTACAGAAACAGCGATGAGCCAAATGTAACCAGACACAATCAGAATAATACATACAATTTTTATAGTAGGTGATCCCAAGTATATTTGTGGTAACTCCTGATGGATCTAGGGTATTTCTGGCGCAGTCCTCCGACAGAAGAACCGAGATCTTCAGGATCATGGGCCAGTTCGACCTGATAGCCGACGGCGTGACTGCCCTCAAGGCGAACTATAAACGCGACGATCCTTTTCCCGCAAGCATTCACCTCGACACCCTCAGGTACCTGATAGAGGGGCTCAAAAGCAGGGGATCCGGCCAGGTGGTTATGGCCGAAAGGGGCGGCATGGGAAGGACTTCTGACGTTTTGGCCAACCGTGGAGTCGTGGATCTATCTCGAAGCCTTGGGTTCGACCTGGTGGTTCTGGATGACATAAACCCCGATGGTTGGAAAGATATTCAGGCCCAAGGCCTCCACTGGGAGCACGGCTTCAGGATAGCCAGAATCTTCAACGAGGCCCAGAAGGTGGTGGAGACCTGCTGCCTCAAAACCCACAGGCTCGGAGGGCACTTCACCATGTCCCTCAAAAACTCGGTGGGCGCCGTGGCTGCCAGCCCCAAGGGAAGCTCTTATAATTACATGAGGGAGCTTCACTCGTCTCCCTTCCAAAGGCTTATGATCGCCGAGATCAACGCTTTCTACAGGACGGACCTAGGTTCTGATGGATTTGGCCAGGGGCTTTGTTACAGGCGACCCTGGGGCCGGCGATGCAGCTGAGTCCGGCCTTCTTCTGGCCAGCAGCGACAGTGTGGCGGTGGATGCCGTAGGCGTGGCCATTCTGCGCTACTATGGAACGCATGAGGTGAGCCGCGGCAGGATCTTTGAGCAGGAGCAGATAGCCAGGGCGACGAGCCTTGGGGTCGGCATGAGATCTGCTGATAGGATAGAGCTGGTTCCCCTGGATGAGGACCGCCGCGGGGCTGCAGAGACTGTGCAAAAGATCATCGATTCCCAGGGATAGGAAATACCACCAGTGGAATGGCTAAAGTGCTGGCAAATGGGATGCCATACAAGAGGTTGAAATACTGTAACCTATCTCTAAAGCAAAAAACGATGAGATGAGGAATGTTGGGAGGATCAGGAAATGTTCGAGAAGGTACTAGTACCCACCGATTTTTCCAAGTACGCCTATGAGATCGTTGACTGCATCACCCAGATACCGGGGCTCAAGGAGATAGTCCTGCTGTACGTGGCAGATCTTTCCAGGCCCAGCCTATCCAAGGATAAGGCAATGGAGGATGCCCAGGTAAGGCTAAATGGGCAGGAGAAGTACCTGAAGAGCCAGAGCATCAAGGTTAAGGCAAGGCTTGAGATCATAAGAGAAGGCTCCGTTGCCTCGGCCATACAGAGGGTTGCCGACGAGGAGAAGGCCAACCTGATAGCCATGTCCTCCAGAGGAAAAAGCCTTATCGGTAGCATCTTCCTGGGCAACGTCTCCCTGGATACCCTCAGGTACGGGACCTCCGATCTTCTCATTATCCACTACAAGAACATAGATGATCAGCTCCAACTCCTCTGCCCTCAGCTCTTCTCCAGAGTTCTTTATGCCACCGATTTTTCGGATCCATCCATGGCAGTGCTCTACAAGATCAAGAGTATGCAGGGGCTCAAGTCCGTGGACCTGATCAACGTGGTCTCGGGTGGAGAGTCCAATGAAGAGATAGATGCCAAGATCCACGAGGCCGTTAATACCCTCCACACTCTTGGCGATAGCCTTAGAAAAGACGGCTTCGATGTCAGGGTCCACGTGCCCGTAGGAAATCCCACTGAGGCCATAAGGGATGTGGCTAACAGGATGAACGATTCTCTGATAGTCATAGGATCTACAGGAAAGAGCAAGTCCAAGCAGTCCCTGGGAAGCACTGCCTTTGATGTCACCAGGACCTCTGACAGGCCCGTCCTGGTCTTCAGGGTATGAACCCCGCTCTCTCGAAGTAATTGCTGCCTCTGAAACCGCTCTGGAAGGATTGGAAGGAAATACCCCGCTTCTGCGGAGGACCTCCTCCGCCCTCTCCAGGGCTCTTCTTACGTAAACTCCATCCCTGGTTCCATCCCTGATATCCCCGATCTCTCCTTCAGCGCACTGCCACCGCTCCAGGAAAGCCTTAGCATCGGCTTGTATCCTCAGCATGTGCTTCTCCTTTGCCCTCTCGTGGAGGGGCTTTTCTCCCTGGATCTTCTGGCCGCCCCGTGGCCTCCTTCAGAGAAGTACCAGTCCTTGAACCAGGTGAAACCATACTCTAAGAGCCTGTAGCCCTGATGGGTCAGGGCCAGGGGAAAGCCCATGTTCAGGCCGCAGGAGGTCTCATAGTCGGGATAATATTCTAGGAAGGCCTTTCCTCCAGGGCCCAGGGATCCAGACAAAGCTCTCAATATGGAGTTTTCAAGGGCTGAGTCGTAGTAGCCTATGCCCCTGGGTTGAGGGTTGATGCAGAAGGCCTCTATCCAGGGCCTGTAGTAGGGCATGGCTCCGGGATAAGCGATCATATGCATGAGGGGCTCTTCTCCTAGGCCGTCTCCTAGATACTACCTCCAAACTTATGGTACCTCTAAGGCCGCAGTGGGAGATTTGCTTGGCGTAGGCCCTGAGGCCTTCAACCTCCAGGCCCTCCGACATCCGGCAAATGGTATCTTCTGGCATCTAATGACCTTGAACCGTCAGATCGGTCCAACAATTGATTTAGCCTAAGTCTTATAAAATTTACGATGGGCCTGGCTTCGGCGAAATAAGCCAGCCGAATTGGATGTGACAAGGTAACTGGCTCTAAGAGAAGCTAAGAAGCTCAAGGATGATCCAGGAGACTCTAAGATGCTCTCAGGAAATCTATTATCTCATGAATGTCTGGGAGAGTCCTTACCTCGTAAACTTTAACAAAGCTTATGCTGCCTCCTTCATCTACCACGACATTAGCCCGCTCCGAGAACCCATCCTTATCCCTGAAGATGCCGTAGAGCTGGGACGTGCCGCCGTGGGGCCAGAAGTCAGCTAAAATCCGGGTGTTCACCAGGCCCAGATTGCTGGCCCAGGCCTTCTTACATGGAACTGAATCAACGCTAATTCCTACAGCTATGGTATTCAACGCATCCAGGGTGCTCTTGTTGGCCTCCAGGGACTTCATCTGATCGGAGCATACTGAGGTCCATGCCAGAGGATGGAAAGATAGCAGAACCTTTTGTCCCTTGTATTTCGATAATTGAAAATCCTCACCTTTCAGATCCTTGATGGAGAAATCCCTGGCCATATCCCCGACCTTCACTCGATCTGCCATGAAGCTAACCTCCCATTAAAATTACAGTGGTGAGTATATATAGATTCTCAATGGGCATCTTCAACAGGCGCTCACGATAAGTATTTACCATAAATTCTTACTACGGATGCTCTTCGTCATCTTTATCATAGTTCCCTTCCAAGGAAAGAAAACGAAAGATGAGGTTTCCTATATATGCCTTCAAGACGATACAAAAAAAGATGTCAAATCCTTTCCTGTCGATAAAGTAGAATTGAGATTAAAGACGGCAGAAGATTTTCGCGCTAGGATTGTACCGAGATCCAAATGTTATATAATTATACGGGAAAACAAAGTGCTATGGGTGCTTAGAGCTCCGAAGACAAAACATACATACCATCAGATCTAATTCGAAGTAATGGATGTAAATCATAAAGAGGAAAAATTTTAATAAGACGAAGTGTTAACTCATATTAAAGGTAAACAAGGGATAGCATAGTAAGCAGAGGGGATGAGATGCGGCTATTCTCGAATCTGCGATTCTATAGCAGGTAAGAGCTAGCAAGGGCTGATAAGTGTTGGCAATAACTAACAAGCATGGATAGAATTGCCAAATGTTAGCAAGAGTACGCATATGCTAGCAAACGCTGGTTAGCCCTGTGCTTGTCCATATTATGGGAAGGGTTGGAGACTTCATTTATGCGCAGCAACGCCTATCGAAGGGAAGGATAATATGCCTAAGGTAAACTGGGTCGAGATTCCCGCAGAAGACCTTGACAGGGCCAGGATGTTCTACTCCCAGCTCTTTGGTTGGAAGATAGAGGAGCTTTCATTGGCCCGAAGACGGGATTATTTCCTTATAAAAACAGGCCCTGAGGGAACGATATACGGCGGTCTTATCAGAAGGGAGCATCCCAAGCAGACGACCGTCAATTAAATTGATGTAACTTCGACTGATAAATACACTGCCAGGGTAGAGCGCCTGGGAGGAACGGTCCTGGTACCTAAGACTGCTGTTCCTGGCATGGGGTACTTTTCCGTCTTTGAGGACACCGAAGATAATGCCTTTGGCATCTGGGAGGATGATAGAAATGCAAGCTGATATTTTAAGATGGCAGAGATGGAAGTTCAGTAGCATCAGTAAAACTTCCATACTTTTTATCTGCTCAAGAATCACCATAGTAATCTAAGCCCGGAAGGTTAAGGGACCTTCAGCCTCAGGAGCCTTTTGATGACTGTGGATTATCAGGTGGTGGGCTTCACCGCCGCCCAGATACCAGCCATCGCCTGCAGGACCTATTCTCCTCAGCTCGGCTGAAGCCTTTACCCCGAAGGCCTGCCCATCTGGCCTGAGGAGGACCTGGTTAACGAATTTCTATCTCATTTGACAAGCCTTGGAAAGCTTCCTCAAAAGAAGCAGAAGGGTAGGAAAAAATTTAAAAAATAATGTAAAGGTAGCAGAAAAGGGAATGAAGTTAAGATGGAGTGAAACCCCTTGTCCTGGCCTTCAATGGCAATGATTCTTCTGAGGATGGAGGTGACCAAGGACAGAATCCCCGCCGGGACCCTGGATGTACTGGTGGCTGAGACTCAAGGGTCCATAGGCTATATCTTCTGCAGGGCTCTCAGAAATAGAATCCCTAGACGAGAGGTGGCGGCCGTGCTCACCCAGGTGGTGAGCCGGGAAGATCCTGGTTTTCTCAAGCCCTCCAAACCCATAGGGCCTTTTTACTCCCAAGAGAAAGCCTACGAGCTCAAAAAATTATTTAGGCGGAGCCTTGTCGAGACGCCTGAAAGAGGCTGGAGGTGGCTGTGTCGTCGCCTCGTCCCCAGAGAATAGTCGAGATCCGTACCATAAAGGACACCGTGAGCCACGACCACGTCATCATAGCCGGAGGCGGCGGAGGAATTCACGTGGTGGACGACGGAAATCTTCATGGCATCGAAGCTGTGATCGATAAAGATCTCACTGCCGGTCTCCTGGCCAGAGATCTGGATGCGGGAAGCTTTGTGACCCTCCCCAATGTACCTCATGTCTCCATAAACTTCGGCAAGCCCTCGGAGGAGCCCATAGGGAATATAAAGGCAGAGGGATGTCACAAGGACAAGGCTTTTATCCGCAGGAGAGTTTGCTGATGGGTCCATGGGACCAAAGGTTGAGGCTTGCGCTGGGTATGCGGAGTCCACAGGCAATCCGGTGCTGATTACAGATGTGGATCATTTAAAGGAAGCCCTGGAAGGCAGGGATGGTACCTGGATAACAGGGTGAAGTATGAGAAGCAGATTGCTCTTTTATATTGTAATTATTACAGTTTTTTTGGCATTGATAGCCAATTTCTCCTTAGCCAGCGCTTTATCTAGCACTTCATCTGCCTCTGAATCATCATCCGCTGAATTATCAGCTGGTCTATTATCCGCTCCATATCAATCCCAAAGTAACTACAGCCAAAATATCCCTCCGACCTACGGTTACAGAGTAGTTCGCACCTATCCCCACGATAAAACTGCCTTTACCGAAGGCCTGGTCTATGATCACGGCCGATTATACGAGAGTACGGGGCTTTATGGAAGATCCGAACTGCGCCTTGAAGACCTGGAGACGGGCGAGGTTTTGAAGAGGGTTTCCCTGCCCAACGAGTACTTTGGCGAGGGAATCGCTCTCTGGAGTGACAGCATAATTCAGCTCACCTGGCGTTCCAACAAGGGATTCATTTACAACAAGGAGAGCTTCAACCTCACAGACAATTTTACATATCCCACCGAAGGCTGGGGCCTGACCTCGGATGGAACCTACCTCATTATGAGCGATGGTACAGATACCCTCCACTACCTCGATCCCAATACTATGAAGGAAGTAAAGCAGCTTATGGTCAGGGATAGAGGCAGCTCAGTCTTAGAGCTCAACGAGCTGGAGTACATCCATGGATTGATATACGCTAACTACTGGCCGACTTACAGGATAGCCATCATATCGCCCAAGACTGGAGATGTCGTTGCCTGGGCGGATCTGGAGGGCATTATAAAGGGCACGGGCTCAGTGGATGTTCTCAATGGCATAGCCTATGGCTCGGAGGAGGATAGGCTCTTTGTGACCGGCAAGTTCTATCCTGAGATCATGGAGATAAAGCTCATAAAAATGGGTAAAAGATAACTCCAGGCAGATTAATTCAGGTCCCATGGCAGAGGATTTATCGGTGAGCCCCTCAGCAAAAGAGAATTTGTCTTTGGCCTTCCTAGACGATCCAAGGATATTAGTCCACGTCTTTTATCCCAGAAGGGATATAGGTTCAAATCTCGAAGCGTCCAATAGATCAGTGGTACCTTTCCATATGGAGGATGGAACCAGGATCGATGGCGTGATGCATATAGCCAATAAGTCGTTCCCAAACATACTCTTCTTCCATGGCAATGGCGAGACCGCTTACGACTACGACGACATAGGGCCGATGTATGGGGAGATGAACATAAACTTTTGCGTCGTGGACTTCAGAGGATATGGGACGAGCGAGGGCACCCCCAAGTATACCTCTATGCTCAAGGATGCCGAATCCATCTTCAGGCAGTATCTGGCTTTGGTAAAAGAGGAGGGCTTTACGGGCAAGGTCTTTGTCATGGGAAGAAGCCTCGGCTCTGCATCGGCCTTGAAGATCGCCTCCAGCCGCTCGGAGGTATCGGGCTTGATCCTTGAGAGCGGCTTTGCCCATACATTCAATCTCCTGGTAAATCTGGGCGTAAACCCAAGGCTCCTGGATGGATCCAAAGAGCACCTAGTCTCCAACCAGAAGATGATGAAAGGAGCAAAGGTGCCTGTACTGGTGATCCACGGCGAGGAGGATGATATAATCCCCCTGGAGGATGGGCTCGATCTCTATGCGGTTGCTCCAAATGAGAACAAGAATATGCTGGTGATACCAGAAGCCGGACACAATACCCTTATGCTCTATGGACTGGAGGAGTATATGGAGGCGATTAAGCACTTTTTAGAGATACCTGCATTTTGAGCTTAACTCTTTTTATCTCGATGGAGAGTGGAGTGAAGCGTAAGACCCCTACCTTAGGGCCGATGATCCATGTTCCACGGCTAGCAAAGCCCCACCTCTAATTCCTATGATTTCAGGAACTTCCAGTCCCATCTCAAGGAGGATTGGTTGTAAAAACCAGGGTAAGCGTGGCAACATGCTCACCTGATTTTTCTTCGGTTTATCCAGTTTGAATTCGGCTGCACCCTATTGGCTATCGCTAAACTCGGTTTTAGCATGTGCTCCATCGCAGTAGGGCTTGTTCTTGGAGCCGCCGCATCTAGCAAAGGGCGTAGGGACCTTTATCCTTGAGGACCTTTCCTTCTCTGCACCAGTAAGAGCACAATCGCCCTGGATGAGCAGAAGGACCGTTCCTGATGGCCTTTATTTGAGCTGAAGGTTCCATCTTTTTCTCTTTGTCACAGATCCTTCTGTACGATAGAGCACCCGACGGGCAGAGGTCGATGACCTTTGTTATCTCCTCAGAGCTCGTACCCTGCATG
>CAZKWM010000110.1:0-8081 GCA_964556405.1 uncultured Methanotrichaceae archaeon
GAATGCAGGGGTGGTCCCGGACAGGGATGTCGTGGACTTCGTTTACCACATAGAGGCCCTCTTTAGAGGCTCTCCTTCCAGGCTGACCCTCCTCGAGAGGCCAAAGCTCGTCCACGCCAAGCTCGGCTCTGACGTAAATGAGGTCAGAGAGTTGCTCTTCGCCCTCGGACCCCTGGGAGCTTATCTGCTCAAGATCTTCTTCGATGCCATGCTCTCCAAGCTGAGCGACGCTGTACGAAGGGAGGTCGTATCCGAGGCCAACTCAACCATAAGAAATGGAAGCTTTTTCGAGGGCGTAAAAATGGAGCGTTGGGAGACAGTTCAAATCGAGGGCGCCTCCTGTGATCCAGATATGGAAGAGGTCGTAAGGGATCAGGCCCACGGAAATGCCAATGGAGCCGGCATAAGGATACCTGATCGCTTGGTACTGGTCCGAAGGGATTTTTTCGTCTCCCTACGAAAGCTTGATCGCATTATCAGGAGGCACGATCAGATCTTTGACCTGATGGCAGCTGTTAGAGGACTCATGAGAAGCTACGGCAGAAGTCCCTACGAGCTAGTGCTGATCCCAGGAACGACTTACGTCATAGAGGCCTCCAAGCCAGCCAGAAGCCTTGAGCTCTTCAGCGATCTCGTAAACCACGGCATGGACGGACTCTGCATAAGTAGGTACAATCCGGAGACTCTCCGCGAGAGGTTCGGCATATCCTCAGACAAGGTGGTCTGGATGACTCAGAGGAGCGAGGTGGGTTATAGGACCGTGGACCCGACTAACTTCCCAAGGCTTAGCTCCATCCTCTCGGACTTTTTGCAAAACGCCAGCTATCCAGTGGTGCTGATAGAGGGCCTGGGGTACCTCATAACCCAGAGCAACTACGAGACGGTCCTCAGGTTCATCCAGTCTCAGAGGGACGACATCGCCCTCAGGGGTGCCATCCTCCTGGTGCACATAGATCCCCTATCCCTGGATACCAAGGAGCTTCACAGGCTGGAGAGCGAGACGGAGCATATCGAGATTCAAGGAGACTTCTTAAATACCTCAGTTACCTAGAGGGTGACTATGGCTGTAATAGGATCTATGCCTGTAATAGAAACGGAATTTGTGATAATGATCCTGGCCTTAATCATTGGCGTGGTCCTTATCCTCAATTCCATCAAGCAATTCATCTTTAACGCTATTACTGGGCTTATAGTGCTCTTCCTGGCAAATGCCTTCCTGGGGCTGGGGATCGGCTATAGCTGGCCGGTGATAATCATCTGCGGCATTGGCGGCATAATCGGAGCCATCCTGGTGATAGTGATAGCGCTGCACCTAATGGGAATCCCCTTCTGGTGATAGTTCAAGCGATCCTTATCCTCAACTACCTCTGGGCAAGGTCCAGAATGTCGGATTTGCTAAAAAAGTTATATTCGTTAAAATGCTTTAATTCGACAAATGCCGCATATAGAATCCGCAGTTGGGCATACAAAAATCAGGTTGAAAAACGATTACCTAGGGAGAAGCGAGTCTACCCGTAAAGAACTGGTAACCTTTTAGATAATAAATATAATTAGGCGCAGTTGTATGAACTAAACAGAAGGGGAATGATATTAATGGCAAAGTATGCAAAACTTATTTTTACATTGATAGCACTTGCTGCAATAGGTACATGTGCAATGGCCCAAAAGAACGCTATAGACCATAGTACGCCTCTGATGATTCCAGGATCTATAGGCCTTTTCGGGGATTATGGTTTCAGGAAATGATGAGTTTATCGAAATAGCTAATGGCCTGAATGAAAACAAGAGCTTAGGGGATTGGAGCCTCATTATAGATGGAACACAGGTCACCTTGCCGGAGTACACTCTTGGTCCAGATCCGAAAGTTAGGGTCCATCTCAGCAGGAGAAATAGGGATGAAAGCGGCCTGTTTTTGGATAGTACCACCGAGTTGAATGATACGGCCGGCGATATAATTTTGAGAGATGATGCCGGAAATGATGTAGTATCTCTAGGGTACAAAGTCGAGCCCGACGGGTCCACTACATATACCCTGACCAGTGCCGATGGCGAGAAGGCGGTAATAAAAGAAAAAAGCAAGGATAACTTCGTAACCCAAAAAACTAGTGGAAATAACTGAACTATAACTGAACTCACCTCAAAAAGATCAGGAATGAAGCAAGACGGATCAAACCATCGAAACATACATCGAGGGTAGTGTGCCGAATCTTCTATAAATTGTCCGAGCCCTATATCCGTCATAGCTCAGTCCTCATCCCAGGATAAATCCCTTTTACCAGTAATTTATTCCCATTTGCCCCCACCTCCAGGCCAGGAGGCGTGGTAGAGTCAGATGCCATAAAAAGCTAACTAGGATCGCAAACTCTTAGGAGACAGGAGAATGGCAATAGGGGGGGCCCCCCACCGCCTTGTTTTTTTATGGCCTTAAAATCGATTTTACGGGCTCAACTTTGGACCGGTTGTCTTAGGTAACCCTGCTATAAAACCCATTTACAGGTTACATAATGGACCAGCACAATCAACCTCGTAGAGATGAGATTAGATGCTGAGTGATTCGTATCTTCAGATATTGCATCAGCCATTAAGAAGTTATGCCTAGGATAACAGCGTCTGCCTCGGATTCAGCAATACGGAAGCTTGATAAATTGGTGCATATCCGGCAGGTATCAAGATCTCAGATGGCCTCAGATGCGATCGATTCATTTGTGAGCGGCGTTAATCAGTATGACCAAGAAGTGAATAAGGCCCAAGTCGAGCTGATGCAATTAAAGGATAATTTAACATCAGCGGAAGCAGAACTCACCGTCAAGAATACCCTGTTAGAATCAAGACGCTCTGATGTGGTCGAGATTGAATCAGCACGCAACGAGTTAGGGGAGCACCAGGTAGCGATTAAATCCAAAGAGGGGGAGATTAATTGGTTGAGAAGTCATGTGGCTCAACTGACTCAGAGCCTGGTGGCGTTGACTCTACCACCCGGGCATGATGAAGCCAGGAAGAAGAGATGAAGCTGGCGATTCTGGCGAAAAACTGAAGAGTCGGCTTAGGAAACCTCGTAAAATGCCCCAGGGTCGATGACCCTGGGCAGGAATGGGATTATGGATCGGCTATGGATGGGCTGGTGGTAATAATCTTTAATTTAATTCTCGCTTTCTTCACAGCGGATCTTCATAGGATCCCAATCCTCGGGTTCCAGTCCTCATATTCGCTCTTGGATTTTCTATTTCAGACCCCTTCTCAGGTCCACATGTAGATACCACTATCTTTGACCTACCATGTTCCTGCCATTGTGCATGGTCAGTCCCCCTCGCAGGAGCCATGGAAGAGGCATACGATTCCCGCAGCTAAGAAGACCGCCAGGACGCCCGTCAGGAATATGCCATCAAAGACCCCCTCCCCTCCTATGGACAGGACCAGGGGCCTGGTAGCATGGATGCTCAGGGGAGAGAGGGTCGGCAGGACCCCTGGGGTCATGATGTTGAAGATATCGGCGCCCAGGAGGGTTCCTATGGTGCCGCTGATGTAGGCAAGAGCCGGAGATCCGTCGCTTCTTCTGGCAATAACTAGGCCGGCGATGGCCGCCAGCATGGGCGAGATCCAAAAGGGCAGGGTAATGCCCTGGCCGGCCACAGGCGAGGCGAAGATGTAGGTCACTACGGCCACTACCATAATGCCTAGGCCTGCCTTCCAGGGATTAGTCCTTCTGTGGTAGAGCAGCTCTGCGGTGAGGGCCATGGGTATAAGGCAGCCTCCGACGTTGACCGCCAGGTAGACCGGGTGGAAGGTGGTGGGATACGATGATCCGAAGGGGGAGATGAACCATCCTGGATAGGATGATACAGGGCTTGAGGCGAGGGGTATGTCTATGAGGCTTCCTATTATCGCCCCGAAGGTGGCCATGGTGGCATGCCAGTGATCGAAGCCTATCTGCTCAAAGGTATTCTCTGAGAGCCGGAGAAAGAGGTAGATGAAGATTAAAGGTATGGCGATAATTAGGAGAAGGGCGATAATTGCTATGGGCAGAAAGAAGATCTCGTAGACTCGGGCAAAAAACTCGAACATCTTAGCACCTGCTAATATTAGTCTACCAGATGGTTAATAGGTCTTTCCAGAGTTTTATGCCACAGCTGGCCTTTTTAGAAAAATCCCCCAAAAGGCAACCCATAATGGTTCTCCCGCAAAGGGCAAAGATCTTAATAGACCATATCGTCACTCCTCTGCTCCAGGAGGATTCAATATAACCATTCTTACAGGCGCCCAGGCCCAGAGCATGTTGGAGTCGGCCATAGATCCCCAGGTCCAGACCCAGATGTGCGGCGTGGAGCTCACGCTGCAAAAAATAGAGGAGTTCAGATCGCAAGGAGTCATCGCCTACGATAACAGCGAAAGAAAGCTTCCGGCAACCCAGGAGCTAAAGTTCGGCGAGGCCGGCTGGATCGACCTCCAACCTGGATCCTATCTGGTCACCTTCAACGAGATAGTGAACATTCCGAGGGATGTGGCAGCTCTGGCCAGACCCAGGTCCAGCCTCCTGCGCTGCGGGGCAAGCCTGGAGACCGCCCTTTGGGACCCTGGCTACAGGGGCAGGAGCCAGAGTCTTCTGGTGGTCCACAACCCTTCGGGGATCAGGCTGAAGAAGAACGCCAGGCTTTTGCAGCTCGTCTTCATGAGGCTTGATCACCAGGTGGAAAAGGTTTACTCGGGGATATATCAGGGGGAAAATGTCCGATAGTAATATGACCAAAACATAATAAAAAAATATGGCTCGGCCAATATTATGGCCTGATCGTCATCTATTTGGCCATAGGTTCTGTGGCTTGGTTGGGTCACTTGTTTTAATAATTCCCTTGATGGATGGACTAACGGATCTATTTGATGGATCACCCTCAGCTGATCGCCATAGTGCTTATGATGCTTCCTGTAGTATTCCTATCGAGGGTCTATACCATTCCAGCGTAGGTGCTTCCCGCCCAGGTACAAGAGGGTGACATCGGCAGAGGATATGGTGGCGTTGGACCCTGCAAAGCTAAAGCTATTGACTGCCACGTTCTATCCTTGGCTGCTAGTAACAGACCAGGTAGATAGCTCCTTAGCTCCGGAGTAGATGAGCCTTCCCAGGAACTGGCTCCCAAGCTGGTTTGCAACCGCAGTGGAGTTCGTGCTCTGGAGATCATCCCCGTAGAAGGACACCAGAAGGGCAGTGACGTTGCCGTCGTTGGGCCTGGAGGTTCTTATGATGGTCATGTTCTGGCCTGTGAATCCCGCAGAAAGGGGACTTACAGAGTTGCCTGTGACAGTGAAGTCCTGGCCCAGATTTACGGTCAGGTTCCTGACATCGACCACCTGCGCAGGGGCTTGGGAGGCCAGACAGGAGGAGGCTGCCAGAACGATGGCTGAGATAGCCAAAAGCATCTTGACAACTGATTTAGAAGCGCTCATTTTAAATCATCTCTAATGGATATTGCACTACGTTTGAATAAAGATTTATCAAATAAATTTGGCATCCCTCTGGTACCAAGGGCAAAAGCAAACGGCTGAGTCCATCACAAATGTGAGGAAGTTTAGCGATAGGCAGCTATGTGGGGTATTACACGAGGGCCCAGAGGTCTAATGCAGGCTAAATTCCATCGGATAGCTGACAAAAAGCTAACGGAGGCCAGCCAAAAGAGAGGCGTAGGAATCCATCAATCCCGTGGATGGTAGTAATGCACTACGACCTTCTTCACCAGACCATCGTAGTCCAGGGGCATGAAGGATGCGGTGGGGTTTCCGTCAACTCCGTGGTAATAGATCAGTATGCTGTCCACGCCTGCGAAGGACTGCAGCAGATCATACTGAAGGTCAGGATAGAGCTGGAAACCCTTGGAATAGTAGCGCCTTACTTCGTCTTTGCCCTTAATGGTGCCTATGGGCTTCTTGAGATCCTTGACCACCATGGGGGAGGTGAGCTCCACATCGTCGGAGTATAAGGATAGCAGGTTCTCCATCCGGCGGTCGTTCCAGGCATTGATCCAGTCGTAGCAGATCCTCTCGGCCATCTTCTCGGAAATCATAGGAAAGGCTAGGGTTGTAACAAATTAAAAGGCTGTGCCCCCTGGATCTTTCCAGAGATTGCATTAATCCGGATAATTCTATGCGTTTCCTAAGAGATACATCGGGCTTGATCATTGGTAGTTAAACTTCACAGCAAACACTAAGAAGTAAACTAACTTACCCTATTATAAAGATTATCTTACTGATAGTAGCAAATGGAAAGCTCGACCCGGGAGTGCAAAAAGAAATGGCGAAATAAAGGGGTATTAAAGTCTCTGAATCTCCTCCTTGGACGCGACCTTCACGCCTTTGGATATGAGAGCCTTCCTGGCCTTACCTATGTCGTCCACCCTGAGGATGAGCATGGCTTTCTCGGCCTTTGCTGTGACGAAGGCGTAGGCATAATCGACGTTGATATCGTTGTCACCCAGGGCGTTGACTATCTCGTACAGCCCTCCCGGGGCGTCCTTCATCTCCACCGCCAGGACGTCTGTCATGGATACGGTAAAGCCGCTATCGCGGAGGACCTGGTAGCCCTTCTCGGAGTTGTCCACCACCATGCGAATGACTCCGAAGTCACCGGCCTCGGCTATGGTCATGGCCCTGATGTTCACGCCAGCGTCGGACAAGGTCTTGGAGACCTTGGCCATCCTTCCGGGCTTGTTCTCCACAAAGAGGGAGATCTGCTTGAGCTCAGCCACCACAAGTTCCTCCTAAATATTCCTGTTGTCTATGACCCTCTTGGCCTTGCCCTCTGACCTCGGGATGGTTCCGGGCTCGACCAGGTCCACGTTGGCAGCTATGTTCAGCACGCCTTTTAGCTCTTTTGAGACCTTTTTCTTGAGGCTCAGAAGATCCCTGATCTTATCGCTGAAGCCTGCCTCCACGAGCTCGACTCTGACCGTCATGACATCCAGGGGTCCATCCCTGTCCACTATGATCTGCCAGTGGTCTCCGACCGCGGGGATGCCCATGAGCACCGACTCCACCTGGCTCGGGAATACGTTGATGCCGCGGATGATGAGCATGTCATCGGTCCGGCCTAAGATCCTCATGATCCTGGGATGGGTCCTTCCGCACTCACAGGGCTCGGTCTCCATGATGGATAAGTCCCCTATCCTGTACCTGATGAGTGGCAGGGCGAATTTGTTCAGGGTGGTGAAGACCAGCTCTCCGCGCTCGCCGTCCTCCACGGTCTCTCCGGTCTTGGGGTCCAAAACCTCGGTCAGGAACATGTCCCCCCAGACGTGGATGCCGTTCTTGCAGCTGCAGTCGGTGAATAACGGTCCTGAGATCTCGCTGGTGCCGTAGATGTCGTAGGCCTTGATGCCCGTGGCGCTCTCTATCCTCTTTCTGGTCTCAAGGGACCAGGGCTCGGCGCCGAAGATGCCGACCTTGAGCTGTGTGTCGTCCCTGATGCTTACGCCCATCTTATCCGCCACCTCTATCAGGTGGAGGAAGTAGGAGGGGGTGCAGGCGATGGCCGTGGTGTCCAGGTCCTGCATGAGGATGATCTGGCGCTCGGTACTTCCCACGCCCACGGGTATGACGGCAGCACCTATCCTCTCCGCACCGTAGTGGAGGCCAAGGCCGCCGGTGAAGAGGCCGTAGCCGTAGGAGACCTGCATGACATCGCTCCGACCGAGGCCTATGGATGTCAGAGCCCTGGCCAGGGACTCGGCCCAGGTGTCTATGTCGCCCTTGTTGTAGCCAACTACAGTGGGCTTTCCGGTGGTACCGGAGGAGACGTGGTACCTCACCACAGAGCTTCTGGGAAGGCAGAACATGCCCGTAGGGTAGGTGTCCCTGAGGTCCACCTTCTTGGTGAAGGGGAGCTTGGTTACGTCATCCAGGGTCTTTATGTCGCCTGGCTCCACCCCGGCTTCCTTGAACCTCTGCCTGTAGAACGCGGAGTGATCATAAACATAGCGAACTAAGGACTTCAGCCTATCCTCTTGAAGGGTGCGCAGCTCCTCTTGAGGCATGCGCTCTATGTGAGGGTCCCAGTAGCCTGACATGTATATCGACCAGTGCCTCCATGAGGCCAA
>CAZKWM010000111.1:0-8030 GCA_964556405.1 uncultured Methanotrichaceae archaeon
ATAAGAGGTTAACATAGGGAAGCTGGCCATAGAGAAGCTGGTAGAATCTAAGTGCTTAATGTAGGGCACTTAATCAGGGAAAAATCGATAGGTTGCGGAGCTGATAACTCAACTCCGCCTCTTCTTTAATAGATAAGTCCTTGGTTAGATTACTTCTTCCGGAGCCAGGGCATCATGGAGCGGAGCTCGGCCCCGACTTTTTCTACCATGTGCTCTGATTCCATCTTTTCCAAGGACTTCTTGATGGGCATGCCGGCCTGACCTTCCAGGATCCATTCATTGGCGAACTGGCCGGTTTGGATCTCATTGAGTATATCCTTCATGGCCTCGCGGGACTCATCGTTGATGATTCTTCCTCCGCGGGTCATGCCTCCGTACTCTGCGGTGTTGGAGACGGCATTCCACATGTTCATGAAGCCGCCCTCGTAGATGAGGTCCACTATGAGCTTGAGTTCGTGGCATGCCTCGAAGTAAGCGATCTCGGGCTGATAGCCGGCCTCTACCATGGTCTCAAAGGCAGCCTTGATCATCTCGGTGACTCCGCCGCAGAGGTCCACCTGCTCGCCGAATAGATCGGTCTCGGTCTCCTCGGTGAAGGTCGTGGGTATGACTCCGGCCCTAGTGCCGCCGATTCCCTTGGCATAGGCCAGGGCGATCTTAAGAGCGCTCTTGGAGTAGTCATGCTCCACAGCTACCAGACAGGGAACGCCCTTGCCCTCCTCGTACATTCTTCTAACTAAATGCCCAGGGCTCTTGGGAGCTACCATCACTACATCAACGTTGGCTGGAGGAACGATCTGGAAGTACCTGATGTTGAAACCGTGGGAGAAACCCAGTATCTTGCCCTCGGTCAAGTGGGGGGCGATCTCTTCCCTGTAAATCCTAGCCTGGATCTCATCGGGCAAGAGGATCTGGATGAAATCTGCCTCTTTGGCGGCGTCGGAGATCTTCATGACTTTGGTCCCGTCGGCCTCAGCCTTCTTCCATGACCTAGAACCGGGCACGGCTCCGGCTATGACATCCAGTCCCGAGTCCCTGAGGTTCATGCCCTGGGCCCGGCCCTGGTTGCCGTAGCCGATGATGGCTATGGTCTTATCCTTCAGCACTCTGATATCGGCATCTTTATCCCTGTAAACCTTTACCATTATTGTCTGACTCCTTGAATATTATAATCTTTATACGAATTTTAATCTCGATGTGGGTCTTAGCAACCATAAGGCACATCCTTCTTATATCTCTTGTTATCTTTTCCGAAGACTTAGATGGAGAAGAGCAAGGAAAGATGAAATTTTAAGAGGGTAAAGAGGGTAGATCAGGGCACCTTCACTACCGTCGACCCCCTGATCATGCTGACCTTGCCGGCCCTCGCCACTTCCTTTATGCCAAACTGCCTAAGCAGCCTCTCCATGGCCTCTATCTTCTGGGAGTCTCCCGTGACCTCTATGATCATGGACTTGGTTGAGACATCGATGATCTTGGCCCTAAAGACGCTCACCAGCTGCATGACCTCGGCCCGGCCCTCCTTGTCGGCATTGACTTTAATCAAAGCCAGTTCCCTTTCCACTGAATCCTGGGGCACAAGTTCACTCACTCTGATGACGTTGATGAGCTTGCTGAGCTGCTTTACAACCTGCTCTAGGATCACCTCGTCTCCCTCGACGGAGATGGTCATCCTGGAGTGATCGGGATTGTCGGTAGGGCCTACAGAGAGGCTGTCGATGTTGAAGCTTCTGCGGCCAAAGAGGCTCGCCACCCTTGCCAGGACTCCTGATCTGTTCTCCACAATCACGGCGATGGTATGCCTCATGCGCATCCCTCTGGCTCGGCTATCTCCCCTCCCTGCTCTGCCTCATTGACCAGGGGGTTTCTGGTCATCCCCGAGTTCAGGGCCTCGCAGCCCTCCAGCTCCAGTATCTCGCTCAGGACAGCTCCGGCCGGGACCATGGGCGAGACCATCTCCAAGGGGTTAATTATGAAGTCCATGACAGTGGGCAGATTTGACTTCAAGGCCTCTTTGATAACGGGAACAACCTCCGAGGGCCTGGTAGCTCTCAGTCCCATGGCACCGTAGGCCTCGGCCAGCTTGACAAAGTCGGGGCTGGTCCTGCCCAGTATGGTGGCCGAATATCTTTTTCCGAAGAATAGCTCCTGCCACTGTCTAACCATGCCCAGGCACCCGTTGTTCATTATAGCGATCTTGACGGGAATATCGTTGACCACGGCCGTGGCCAGCTCCTGGCTGTTCATGAGGAAGGACCCATCTCCGGCGATGTCTATGACCTCGCACTCGGGCCTTCCCATCTTAGCGCCAATGGCTGCAGGGAAGCCGTAACCCATGGTCCCTAGGCCTCCCGAGGATATGAACTTCTTGGGGTCCTTGTGAATGAAGAACTGGGCTGCCCACATCTGGTTCTGGCCCACTTCAGTGGTAATGATGGCATCTGGGGCAAGCTCGCAGAGCTTCTCAATGACGTACTGGGGCTTTATGACCTCGGCATCGGTAAGGTATTTCAAGGGATGATCTTTCTTCCACTCCACGATCTTCTCGCTCCATGGAGACCAAGGCTTGGGAGATATCTCCTTCAATAACTCAACTAAAGCGTTCTTGGCATCGCCTACCACGGGTATGTCCACTCGGACGTTCTTTCCAATCTCCGCCGGGTCCACGTCGATGTGGATCACCTTGGCGCTGGGTGCAAAGTGGGAGATCTTTCCCGTGACCCTGTCAGAGAACCTGGCACCAACCGCAAGCAACAGGTCCGACTCTTGGACTGCGTAGTTGGCGTACTTGGTGCCGTGCATCCCGACCATGCCCAAAGATAGAAGATGGTCCTCAGGGAAGCACCCTAAGCCCATGAGGCTCGTGGTGACGGGGGCATTTAGCTTTATAGCAAGCTCAGTCAGCTCCCGGCTGGCATCGGCGTATCTGATGCCTCCTCCCGCGTAGATGACGGGCCTTTCGGCCTCCATCAAGGCCTTGGCAGCCTTCCTTATCTGCATCTGGTGGGCCTTGATCGACGGGCGATAACCTATCAGATCGACCTCAGGGTAATCGAAGTCCAGCTCATCCACGGTCACGTCCCTGGGCAGGTCTATGAGGACGGGTCCCGGCCTTCCGCTCCTGGCGATGTAGAAGGCTTCCCGAAAGACCCTCGGGATGTCCTTGGCCGACCTGACCAGGTAGTTATGCTTGGTTATGGGCATAGTGATGCCGGTGATGTCCGCCTCCTGGAAGGCATCCTTGCCTATAAGCCAGGTATTGACCTGGCCGGTGATGGCGACCATGGGCACCGAGTCCATGTATGCGTTGGCTATTCCCGTGACAAGGTTGGTGGCTCCTGGCCCCGAGGTGGCTATGCAGACGCCTACTTTTCCGGTAGCTCTGGCGTAGCCGTCTGCCATGTGAGCGGCTCCCTGCTCATGGCGTACCAGTATGTGCTTGAGCCCTGAGTGGTAGATGACGTCGTAGAGGGGCAGCAGCACACCGCCGGGAAGGCCGAAGACTACATCTACCCCTTCTCTTTTCAGGCACTCTATTACCGCCTGACCTCCAGTCATCTTAGCCATTTGTTCTCGCCTCCTCCAATTGCATCAACCTGTTGATGCCCTCAAGCACGGCCTCCACCGAGGCCATGATGATGTCTGCGCCTGCACCTCTGGCAGTTATCGTCCTGTCAGCTATAGCCATCGTAACCCAAACCTCAACCAGCGCATCAGTTCCGCCTGTTATTGCATCTACGTGGTACTCCTCTAAACGAACGTCAGCGACTCCGCAGACCGCCCTGCGTGCAGCGTTTACCGCCGCGTCCACGGGGCCCGTGCCCGTCCCCGCTTCCAGCTTCTCGATGCCGTTTACCTGAAGCTTGATAGAGGCCGTAGGGGTCACCGTGTTTCCGGCGACCACAGTCAACTGCTGTAGCTTCACCTTGGGCTCCTTCTGAATCGAAAGCACGGTCTCGGCTATGGCCTGCAGATCCGCATCGGTTACTCTCTTGCCTTTATCCCCAAGTTCTTTAACCCTTTGGACTATCTGGTTAAGCTGTCCCTCGGTGGTATTTATCCTAAACTCTCTTAGAGCCAGCTCTACTGAGCTTTTCCCAGCGTGCTTGCCGAGCACTATGCGCCTCTTCCTGCCCACGCTCTCGGGCTTGAGGGGTTCATAGCTGGAAGTATCCGCCAGAATGCCATGGACGTGGATGCCTGCCTCATGGGTGAAGGCGTTTTCTCCCACTATGGATTTATTCGCTGCCACGTTTACACCCATCATCCGCGAGACCATCCTGGATAGTGGATAAAGTTCCTCGCATTTGATCCCTGTGTCTGTGCCGTATAGGGACTCCAGTGTCATCACCACCTCCTCCAGGCTGGCGTTGCCCGAGCGCTCGCCGATGCCGTTTACTGTCACGTGAGCCTGGGTGGCCCCGGCTCTCAGAGCTGCTACGGTGTTGGCCGTGGCCATGCCGAAGTCGTTGTGGCAGTGGACGCTTACTGGCGCCGGCAAGGCAGAGAGCCTGGAGAAGGTCTGGAAGGCCTTCTCGGGGGTTAAGACTCCCACTGTGTCGCAGAAGCATAGCCTCCGCGCGCCGGCATCGATGCCCGCCTTGTAGAGATACTCCAGAAAGTCCAGGTCGGCGCGGCTGGCGTCCTCGCCGGAAAGCTCCACGGTTAGGCCGTGGTCCACGGCGTACTCAGTAACCTCTACCGCCTTTCGCATCACCGATTCCCTATCAGAACCCATCTTGATCCTTATGTGAAGGTCCGAGGCCGGAACTACCAGGTGAACGGAATCCACATCGCAGTCCAAAGCCGCATCCACGTCGGAAGCCACCACACGAACGAAACTGCAGATCTCAGCTTCCAAGCCGTCATTCGCGACCGCCTTCATGGATTTGCGCTCGCCCTCGGAGGTTATGGCAGAGCCTGCCTCTATCACATCAACTCCCAGGGCATCCAAGCTCCTGGCGATGGCGACCTTCTCATCAAGGCTCAAGGATACCCCTGGAGCCTGCTCGCCATCTCGCAGGGTGGTGTCTAGAAATCGAAATTTATACGATAAAGCGATCCCACGCATTCATCTTTATCACCATTAATGCTCAATATTGAGCTGGTTCGGTGGGTTTGCTCTCTGAAGGTTGATAAACCTGACGACGCCGTAGATCCTTGGGAAAAGTTTATCTTTTTATATAGGTCATTATTAGACTCCAGTTTGATGGAGTTCCAATGATGGGTTCAGAGAAGCCAGGTGCGGTTGAGGTCGTTGAATTATTGCTCACGACAGACATGTACAATAGGTCAGAGAAGCTGACCGAGGATGATCTACCGCCCCACATCAGAAAGCACTACTTCGATCCTGCAACAAAGAGCGTCAAGAAACCCATTTACGTCACGGCTGAGGACGTGACAAAGATCTATGGCCTTGAAAACGTTAAAACCGTGGCCAAGGTTTTGCCCTTTGTGGATGTGGAGGAGTTCGGAGCCCAGCTCAGGCTAACCGTCTTAGATCTGGGGGTTAAGTGGCTGGCCAACCAGAAGGCGAAAGCCCTGGATAGGATCAGGTGCAATCCGGTCCTCGCTTCATTCTACGAGAACTACGATTCCTTAGGCGTCAGCTATGAAGAGGCCAAGAGGCTCAATAGGCCCCTCTGCGCGGATAGGGAATGGATAGACTCCAAGGTGAAGGAGCTTTGCACCGACTTCAAGGACGCCAAGGAGGCCGATGAGCTCCTGAAGCTCGTTATCATCAAGGCCCCAGAGGACGTGAGGGATCACCTCCGCGATCTGGTGATGAACTCCGAGCAGGTGGCCGAGGTGGAGAAGATCTCCAAGGCCCTGGAGTACAGGGAGTATTTGAGACAGGTGGGCCTCTACGAGATCGGAAAGCTCCTCTTCGTAGGACCGCCGGGAACGGGCAAGACCTCCACAGCCAGGGCCCTTTCCAATTGGCTATGCCTCCCCATAGTGGAGGTTAAGCTCTCCATGATCACCAGCCAGTACCTGGGAGAGACCTCCAAGAATATAGACAAGGCCTTCGACCTGGCCAAACGGCTCAGTCCCTGCATCCTTTTCATAGATGAGTTCGACTTCGTAGCCAAGACCAGAACCTCCGAGGACCATGGCGCCTTAAAGAGGGCTGTAAACACTCTGCTTAAGGCCATAGACGAAGTGAGCCTGGTGGAGCACGGCGTCCTCCTGATATCGGCAACTAACCACCCCCAGCTCCTGGATTATGCCGTCTGGCGCAGATTCGATAAGGTCCTCGACTTCCCCCTGCCAGACGTCGACATGAGGAGAAAGATCCTGGACAAAATCCTGTATAAGATCGATGCCGACGTGGACACCCACGAGCTGGCAGATCTCACCGAGGGCTACTCAGGCTCCGACCTGAGGCTCGTGATCAGGGAGGCCGTGCTCAATGCCCTGGTGGAGGACAGGAAAAAGATCGGTCAGGACGACCTCCTTAAATCCGTTGAGGTCTTCAATAAGAGGATCTCTGATTATAGAAGGTCCGTGACGGCATGAAGATAACCCTCCTTGGTACCGGCGATGCCATAGGCACGCCCAAAATTGGATGTAAGTGTCCCGCCTGCTCAGACGCCCTCCGTGGAGGAAGAAGCCGAAGGCTTAGGTTCTCGGTCCTGGTGGAGTCGGACGAGGATGAGGGCAAGGTCCTAATAGATACCAGCCCCGATCTCAGATGGCAGCTTCTCAAAAGGGATTTGAGCAGCGTTGATGGCGTAATATGGACCCACGCCCATTACGACCACTACGCGGGCTTTGGCGACTTTCACAGGGTGCAGAGAAATGTCGATGTCTACGCCCTGGAGCCCACCATGGATTACATCCTCAACTACCTTTATTTCCTGAAGCCCATCCGCCATGACATCCAAGCCTACGAGCCCTTTGAGTTGGCTGGTATCCAGTTCACCCTTTTCAACGTGAGCCACCCGCCCACAGAGACTGTAGGGGTCCTGGTCAGCGATGGAAAGAAGAAGCTGGCCATCACCAGCGACACCAACCTGGCGATCCCAAAGGAGAGCCTGGATCTCATGAGGAATGTCGATCTTCTGCTGGCCGATGCCCTAGCGCCGCCAGGCTACACTCTCGATAAGCACATGAATGCTGAGGAGGCCATGAAGTTGGCAGCAGATCTAGGTGTCAAGGACCTAAAGCTGACTCATCTAAGCCACCTTTACCCACCCCACGAGATAGCCTTAAAGAAGTGGCCCCTGGGCCACGACATGATGGAGATAATTCTCTGATGGCCGGTAAGGCCATCCTTTTCTTCACTATAGAGGTATTTCTTGCGCTCATCCTCGGCCTGACAGGAAGCGCCTATGGGTATAGGGATATGGGCATGTCCTTTGATATCCCCGATGGATGGAATATCCATTCTTCGGGATGGCCGAGCTTCGGAAACATGAACATGGGTGACGCCTCCGGCAGTTTAGGTAGTCTAAGCGCAGATACTATCCGATATCCAGGTGCTTTGGGCAATATAGGCGCCTCAAGCAGCATATCCCTGCTATGGATCGGAGATCCCGGTACGGAGCCTGAGAAGGTCCTGGCCCAGGTCATCGTCGCTGGAACTTACGGCAGCAAAGGTCTTTCTATCACTTCAACTGCTGAAGGAAAGACGCAGGTCCAGGGGCAGGAGGCAGATACCCTGGATCTCACCTACAACTTTAACGGCGTTTTTGCCGAGAGAAAGCTGGCCGCCTGGAGATCAGAGGGCCCCGACAGGCTATTTATGGCACCGAGCAATGATCCGCAGGCCTTGGATAGGGATATGAACCTGGTACAGCTTGGGTATGTGACATCAAAGGCCGAGTATTATCAGGGTAACGTACAATTCAAGTGCTCAGTTCTCCAGGCTTCACCAAAATGAAGGCATGTAGATAGTGCCAGGTAGAGCACCGAGTGTATTGGACCAACCCTAGCAAAACTACGCCTCATCTGCTGTTATCAAAGGGCTTTTAAGCACTATGGATTTACTACCTATATCGATAGTAACCCAGCCTTATTTTCCCTTA
>CAZKWM010000112.1:0-7959 GCA_964556405.1 uncultured Methanotrichaceae archaeon
AGAGAAGCTGGAAGAGATTTAGACAGCCCTCGATAATCTACAAGTAAATTCTCTATGGGGGAGTACCATCATCTCTGGCTGAAACAGCCAGAGGCGCTTTTACTTGCTCTCTTCGATAAATAATGGGCCTCTCTTTCCGAGATACCCCCGCTTAAAGTAGTGTTACAGAAGTCTGCATGGCGCTTGAGCAGGCCCGCGGCCGCCATGAGAGATCCACAGATGCGCAGGCTTTTAAAGGGCGTTTTTCGGATTATCAGCGATGTAATTCTGCATAAGTAGTATATACATACGCACAGTAGATTGCTAATCTCAGAATATTCGCAGCAAATAAAAAAAAACTCCTGACCGAGGCTTGGAGGCGGGGTGTGTCAGTTTAGCCTTCATTTGATTTCATGGCCCTTTATTATTCTGGGAATACATTTGTTTATACCGCTTCTGCAATATCCAATTTTCTTTTTCAGATTTAATTTTAGTTAATAATATCAAACGTTTCTTTTCCTTAATAGATATGGTGTAGTCGAGGAACTACAATAATCGCATGCATTCTCTGAATCAAAGGATATCGAGGGATGTTTATATGATAGAAGACACATCTTGCGTTTTACTCTAGTGTATTATAAAATTCACTTATATATGATTGTTTACAAATTCTCAATTATTAGTCATAATGCATCTCGATAATTCAAGGAGATATCATGCCTAACATATTGCATTTATTAGATAAGCGTGTTTTGCTATTGCCGCCGTCTGATCTCGCTATTACATGTAAGGCCGAAAAATCTCTATTCCATCATCTCGCTGGACACAAAGATGCCTAGGCTCTGCTGTTATATTCTAATAAAAGAAGTTGATATAAAGGCGATAAAAAATGTTGAAAAGGGAGAGGTGTTTAGCCAAAGAGGGCACCGAGGCCCTCGATTCCAGCTTCCTCTTCCTGTTCCTTCTTCTCTTCCTTGGCCTCAGCGGGGGCTGCGGCTGCAGCGCCTGCGCCTGCGGGGGCTGCGGCGACGGCTACTGGCATAGCTGCGGCCTGGGAGAGTACCTTAGTGATGTCCACGCCTTCCAGGGCAGCGACCAGGGCCTTGATTCTGACATCGTCGGGAGCGACGCCTGCTGCCTCGACGATCTTGGTGATTCCAGACTCATCCACGGGCTTGCCCGCACTGTTAAGCAGTAATGCTGCGTATACGTAATCTACCATTTCTAATACACCTTCTTAGCTTAAGTTTGATTTAGTTTAAATTTAACCGAAGAGGGCACCTAATCACTCGACGCCTGCCACTTCGTTCTTCTTCTCCTCATCCTTTTCGGCTGGCGCTGCGGCCGGAGCATCTTCTGATACCAGGCGGGCTATGGCCTGGGCCTTGGCAACTGCCCTGGAGAGGACTATCTCCATCATGCTGGGCTCGGGTATGCTCTCCTCTGCCACCAGGTTCCTGGCGTTGGCCTGGGCCTTCTGGAGCATGGTGGTAATGGTTTCAGGAGTTGCGTAACCAACTTCTATGGCGAAGTTGAAAGCTCTGACTGAAGCGGTCGCCAGCTCTCCGATGATCTTATCGACATCCAGGGCCATGTCCTTAGCCTGGAAGACAATGCCGCCCTCGTAAGCGGCCTTGAGATCCATTCCCACGTTCTTGGGGAAGATCTCCATGGTCTTTAAGATGTCAGCGACCTTGGGGGAGACCGTCTCGCCCTCCTTGATCAGGGTCAAGGTCGAGTTAATGACTACCTTTCCGCCCTTGATGGCCGCGGGTATGCCGGCTGCCTGGAGCTTGCCTACCATTGGTCCCGGGGAGAAGGAGGTCTCTCCTGCCTGAACTACGATGTCCTTGGGTGCCTTGGACCCTGCCTTGAGGGGCATGGGGCGCTTTGCCTTTTCCAGCTTGCTGTAGAGCTTGAAGGGATTCTCATCGCTGAAGATCAGGGCGGTCTGGTCGCCAACGTAGCCAGCCAGGGGCCTTATTTCAGGATTAGATGCCTCAAGAGCCCTCCTGGCTATGCTGTTCCTGACCACCTTGACCTCGACGGAGCCTCGAAGCTCTCCGCGCATCTGCTGCAGATCGGAGGCGGGAATCTCGCGCATGCCCACAACGCCCACTACTCTGCTCTTGTCTATGCGCTCTTTGAGCTCCTCTACCTCCTTGATCTTCCAGTCAGGGACGTGGGCAGTTCTATGAACAACCTCAGCTGCCATCTCAGATCACCTTCACGGAAGGTCCCATGGTGGTCTTGACGTAGACCGACTTGATATTGTGCCTTCCATCCTTGAGCGTCTGCTCAAGCTTGGTAATGACTGCCTCGGCGTTCTCTGCCAAGTCCTTGGTGTCCATGTTTCTGTTCCCAATGGTGACGTGGAAGGTCGGCCTGTCTCTGGACCTCACCTTGACCACGTTCTTGAGCCTGTTGATCTGGGGAGCCACGTCCTGAGTAGGCGGCAGAGGTGCGGGCATCTTGCCCCTCTTGCCCAGGATGGGTCCCAGGGTCTTACCAATGATTGGCATGAACTGGGTCTCGGCAATGAAGAATTTGTACTCTTCTGCCAGCTTCCTGGCGGCCCTCTTGTCATCGCCAAAAGCCTTTATCTCGTCCGCAGAGAGGACCCTGTCGGCGCCAGCATCTCTGGCCCTCAGAGCCGTGTCTCCGGCAGCGAAGACGGCGATCTTGGCCGGCTTTCCCGGCCCGTGGGGCAATATGACCTCTGCGTCCACCCTGTTGGTAGGTATGGAGAGGTCAAGGTTGCCGAGGTTTATGGCCAGATCGACGCTCTCAGCAAACTTCCTCTGAGGGGCCACGGTCACTGCCTGTTTTACTGCATCTTCTATGCTCATTCAATCCTCCGTAGTCTTCGACCCTAGGTCTTCTACGGCTTCTCGAAAAAGAGAACCGAAAACCGGATCTACAAACTTATACTTAAGCCTTCGCTTCTTCAAAGAAGGCGTCGTACTTGCCGCCAACTACTGCTGCCTGAGCTTCCTTCGAGGGCATGCCGTCGATGGTGACTCCCAAAGATCCTGCGGTGCCAATAACCTCTTTGGCTGCGCTTTTGAGGGTCTTGGCGAGCAGGCCATTCCTCTTTATGTTGGCGATCTTCACTACTTGGTCCATGGAGATATTGCCTATAGTGGATCTATCTCCAGTCCCCTTCTCTGCGCCCAGCTCCTTGAGGATGAGTGCCGAGGTGGGTGGGGTTCCTACCTCTACGGTGAACTCTGTCCTGGACTTGACTATGACCTTGACTGGGACCTGCATTCCATTGAGGTCCTTGGTCTGCTCATTGATCTTGGCTACCACCTGGGCTACATTTACTCCCAGGGGACCAAGGGCGGGTCCCAGGGGTGGTCCTGCGCTGGCCTTTCCACCCGGAACCAATGCTTCCACGAAATTAGCCATACTTCACCTCTAAGATACTTCTTTGCTGAGCATGCGCACGTGGTCTCCCCGAACGGTTATGGGGATGGGGACCATGGCCTCGAAGAGCTCTACGGTTATCTCTTCCTTGGCCGTGTCCACCCTCTTTACCCTGGCCTTCTCGCCTTTGAAGGGGCCAGATATGAGCTCTACCACTGCGCCCTCGGTGATGCCTGTAACAGTCGGCTTGGGGGTGAGGAAGTGCTCTACTTCCTCAATGCTTGAGGCCCCTTTGATCATCGATCGGGCGTGGGGTATGCCCTGGATGGCCTGGTCCACGATCTCAGGAGCCGGTGCCTCTACTAAGACGTATCCCTTGAGGACGTCGGGCACCAGGAGAGCCCTTATATCGTACTTCTCCTTTCGGGCGATCTGAGCTATGAGATTCGCCACAGAGCGCTCCTGATTTGCTGTGGTTTTCACAACGTATACGTTGGTCTCAGACATTCCACGAGAGAGACGCTGGGCGCGTATAAAAAGGTTTGTGATACAACAGAAACCTCTTTATAGTAATAACGAAGGAGTTCCTTGTTGGGGTGAGTAGATCCAATGAGCGGCAGAACGGATCAGCTCCGGGATCTTGTTCTCAAGATGGGCGCCAGCAAGGTCGTGGAGAGACAGGCCAAGCAACACGGTAACCTCCGGGGGAGTTCCGAGATCGAGCGCGCTCTACTGGGCGTGGTCAAGGAGATGATAAAGAATTACAATATCCAGACCAAACTATCACCGGAGCAGCTATCTTCTGTTGTAAGGCTTTTCTACAAGGGCCTTTCCGATACCGAGATCGCAGAGCAGCTAGGGGACAGGGCCCTCAATAAGACCGTGAGCAGGGCCAGGATAAAGCTCCACTTATTCAGAGAGTCAGATTTAAAGCCGCCCTTCGACAAGGGTGCCTTTATCCGCCTATCTGAAGAAGGTAAATCGGTCAAGGAGATGGCCGAGGCCTTGGGGGTCGCCCCTTCCACCATATCGGAGTACAGAAACATCTTCGAGAGCCAGAGGGCCTCAGAGAAGGATGGCTATACTCGCCGCTTTCAGGAGATCCTCTCAGACCAGGATGTCTCTGAGCGCATGACCTCCCACATATCCAAAGATGGGCTCCAGGATACCATGGACACCGATTATGAGGCAGCAGAGGCGTGAGCGCCTTAAAAAAATTATTTTTTCTCACGGCGCTTCTTATTAAGGATAATATTAAAAATAGGTGCCGGATACTATTTAAGCTCTACAACATCGGTTTTTGGCGTCCGCCTCCTGAATTAATCCTAAATTGAAGAAGGTAAATTGATGCCAGTGTTATCTCTCAACTATCTACGAACGCTATGGCTACTGGTGCTGATGGTCACGGGTTTACTCAGGTGGCCTTCCTGCAGACCAGTATGTACCTAGTAAGGCTTCTATGAACCCTCTCCTGGTGCCTTTCTAGCAGGTCGAAGCCCGCTTTGGAGACCTCTCCTTCTAGGGGCCTGTCTGCGACTATGACCATGCGCCTCCCGGGTTTAATGACCCTGAAGATCTCAGGAAGGCTCTCCACCAGGAGGGCATCCTTGGAGACGGCCCTGATGGCGGCGGACCTGCCATAAGGTATGTCCAGAACAGAGCAGTCTATCGACTCATCCTTGATGGGAAGGTGCTTTGCATCGCCTCTGATAAGGCAGCAGTCCAGGCCCACGAGGTTTTCTTTGGCGCCTCTGACCATACCGACCTCGAAATCCACGCCCAGGCCCCGGATATCCATGAGGCAGGCCTCCACCAGGATTCCGGCCGTTCCAGAGAAGGGGTCCAGGAGCACCTGGCCCCCCCTAGCCTGGGACAAATTGACCAGGGCCCTGGCCATCCTGGGCATAAGGGCTCCGGGATGGAAGAAGGGTTTCAAATGGGGACGCCTGGTCTCGAAATCGCCCCTGTCGACCCTGGCTGCCTCCCTGCCAAGGATCACCTTATCGCCGGTGATGATGGCCCTTAGACTTATATCGGGGCTCTTTAGATCTGCCTTATACCCCCTGGAAAAGAGCGCCTTTCCTACCGTCCTCTCAACCCTGTCGACTTGAAGAGGTGATTGCTTGATCCGTCGGGCCCTGATCCGGTATTTGGGACTGGGAGATGAATCTGCTATCTCCATCTCCATGGCTGCCTTTTCGACCGCCTCTAGGTTGGCATCGGATACCGCCATGACCTCCAGGATCCTGTGGGTCATGGCCAGCCGACGTCCCAGGGCGGTTGCATCGAGCCACCTCACCTCTGCCAGTAGACACTGGTCAAGGCTCGCGACCTCCTTAAAGCTCTCGGAATAAATTTCCGCCAGGGCCAAGACCTCGCTCCTGGGCAGTGTGCCGTGCTCTCCAGAGAGCTCAAAGGCATAGGTCTCCATTAGGTGCCTGGGTCTTCATCAGGTCAGATAGCTGTTTACGTCCCCGTAGTTGAACTCCTCGGAGACGAGCACGTTCTCCATGAAGTTGAACAGAGTTCTTCTGGTCTCATTGGGCAGGAGGGGATACCAGGTGGGGCTGGCCACGACTACCGCCCTGAAGGCAAAGAAGGGTGCCAGGACCTTCATGATCTCCTCATCGCCGCTCTTATCCAGGTAGTTATCGAAGAAGAGCTCGAAGAGGTCCCTCAGGTCTCCAGAGAGCCTAAGGCTCTTTTGGACCGAGTAGAAGATGTAGTTCATGGTCATGGCAGTTATGTCATCGGCAGCCTCTCCCCACTCGCCCCTGGACCTGTCCAGGACTGTGAAGTCGGTTCCATCCTTGAACATGATGTTCCAAGGATGGAAGTCGCCGTGGACCTGGCACAGCCTGTGAGTAAGTCCTTTGAGCTTCCAGCGCCACTCGACACAGAGCTTTTCTATCTCGGGGAGCTCTCCGGGCTCAAGGAAGCTTGGATTTTCAGGATAGTCGTCTAGTATGCCCATGATGCACTCACCATCCCCTATCGTCTCCCGGATCTTCCTCTGGTAAAGGGGCGGGCAGTCCTTCTTGGTCTTGTGGATCTCGGCCAGGTAGCTGGAGAGGGCTATGACCCTCTGGCGGTCCAGCTCCGTTGCTCCCTTCTCCTTGATCCTCTCCAGGTCGAAGAAGTACTCCTTGCCATCCACCTTCTCCATGACCAGGAAGTACTCCTTGGCGTTCCCGGCCGAGACCAGTTCTCCCTTCTCTGTGAAGTAGCCCACGTCCATGGAGGGCACGTGTTTGGGAAGGTGGCCGAAGGCCGAGTTTTGCCAGATCATGATCCTGGCCCTGTCCGACATGTAATCGTGGCCGAAGCCGTGCTGGACCCTCATGGTGGAGATGACGGCAGAGCCCTTCTTGTCCTTGGATGAATACTCCAGGAGGACCGGGGCGCCGTATCCAAAGCCTTTAACATCCTCTGTGGTGGGGATGGTCTCTCCCATCTTGCGCATGCTTAAAAGCTCGACCTCGCCGCCCAGGAGGGCGCGCAGGTAGTCCTGCACCTTATCCCTCTTCAAATCCATGGATCAGGTCCCCATCTGCCAGCTGTGGAGGTACTCGTACTGCTGAGAGGTGAGCTTCTCGATCTTGAGTCCCATGGAGGCGAGCTTGAGCTCGGCTACCCTCCTGTCTATCTTCACAGGGACGGGGTAAACCTTCCTCCCCATCTCCCTGCCGTGTTCGACTATGTAGCGGACCGAGAGGGACTGGTTGGAGAAGGACATGTCCATGACCTCGGGGGGATGGCCATAGGCCGCAGCCAGGTTGATGAGCCTTCCCTCGCCCAGGAGGTAGAGCCTTCTGCCGTCTGGCATGTCGTACTCGGTCACGTTCTCCTTTACCTCGACCTTGGAAGTGGCTATCTTCTCTAAGGCTGGGATGTCTATCTCCACGTTAAAGTGGCCGCTGTTGGATAAGATTGCCTGGTCCTTCATGAGGGTAAAGTGCTCGCCTCTAATCACGTTGATATCGCCGCTCACGGTGATGAACAAATCACCTATAGGTGCCGCCTTCTCCATGGGCATGACCCTGTATCCATCCATGGCTGCCTCCAGGGCCTTTCTGGGCTCCACCTCAATCACTATCACACTGGCGCCCATGCCCCGGGCTCTCAAGGCCACGCCCCTTCCGGTCCAGCCGTAGCCCACCACGACTACCGCCTTTCCTGCGAAGAGGAAGTTGGTGGCGTTCATGATGCCGTGGAGAGTGCTCTGGCCAGTGCCATACCTATTGTCGAACATCATCTTGGTCTCAGCGTCGTTGACCGCTATCACCGGGTAGAGAAGGGCCCCTTCGTTGGCCATGGCCCTGAGCCTGACCACGCCTGTGGTCGTCTCCTCGCACCCGCCCAGGATGTCCTTGGCCATATCCCTGTGCTCCTTGTGCACGATGGCGATTGTGTCGGCGCCGTCGTCCAGGGTCACATTGGGCCTTATCTCCAGAGCCTTCTGTATACACTCATAGTACTCTTTATCGTTCTCGCCGCGGAAGGCGTAGACATGCAGTCCCCGGCCTGACAGAGCTGCGGCTACGTCGTCCTGGGTGCTCAAGGGATTGGAGCCGGTCACCGCCACCTCAGCTCCTCCGGCCACCAGGGCAG
>CAZKWM010000113.1:0-7908 GCA_964556405.1 uncultured Methanotrichaceae archaeon
CCCCTGGGCCTCGGCCCACTGCGCAGGGATCTGGAGAAGCTGAAGGGATCGAAAGATGATTCTCTAACTAAGGCTGTGGAGGCACTGGAAAAAGAGATCCTGGACTCCATTAATCCAGGGTAAAGCCCGCGCAAAGTCAGCATAAAGCTAGCATAAAGATTGCATAGCCCTTACTTAACGCCTGCAACGCTCGTTTAATACCCGTATAACTCCTTTTATGTCGCCTGTATAAGCCGCAGAGGGGCCACAAAAGGTTCATAAGCCTCAAGCCCTATCCATTTTCAAATATTTTCGGAGGCGTGATGGCAAAAATATACCTCCCGCCTGTGGGTGTCGTGAATAACGACGTCATGGATTTTCTGGTAAGGAGGCTCTCTTTCATATGATCTCTGGAGGTAAGGCCTGCCGTAGCAGTGCCGGAGGAGCCATCCTTGTGGTCACAGAGGCTGACCTTTATGAAGAGGGCCTCAACTTCATCTTCGGCCTGGCGATGGGGAATAGGGAGGTCATATCCTTAAGGCGGCTCCACCCCGAGTTCTACGGCAGGACTCCGAGGGGTCTCAGGGTCTCTTAAACTCCAGGGCCTTGAAGGAGGCCATGCATGAGCTGGGCCACGTCTTTGGCCTTGTCCACTAGCCCCGATCCTGGATGCTTGGTGCAATTCTCCAACTCCATAGAAGATACCGATAGGAAGGACTGGAGGTACTGCAACTGGTGCGATGGATCTTCCAAAGGTATATCTAGACAATCCCCCAGGTAGATCATCATAAATAGGCATCAGTAACATAACTTCTCATTATTCTATGGTTGTTGAAGTAGTAAACCATCATGCTCATGGAGTTGCCATCATCCTCATTCAATCATCCCTCCTCTGATAGAAGAGGGGGATGATGATGTACTCCAGCTTATTGTAGAGGTCATCCCAGGCCCAGGCCCTGGCGGCCCTCCTCCTCCAAGACCTTATCGCTGGGATGGGGACCTATGGGCCAGTCGGTGATGCCATCTATGCAGCTTCTAGCCGCCAGCCGTCCAGGACGCTGAAGTTCACCACGCATGTGTGAGCGGCTTTCATGCCGCTAGTACCAGAGATCTCGAAGGGCGATAGAGGCGTGTTCAGCTAGACATCGAACCCGGAGACCATCCTGGCTGCCAGGTCCATGCTGTAATTCGCCGGGTAGGCGACCTTGATCTCATCATCAAGCTCCCTGGCGCAGCTAAAGACATCCACCAAAACCCTCTTTCCACCCAGATCACTGGGTGGGCCTTGCCTGTCCCGCTTGATTTTTCCCTTTCTTATTCGCACTCCTAAGCAGCCTCAAATCCGAGACAAGAAGGGAGGCCCCTCTTGTACTCAGTGGCCCTCCTGGCAAAGCCTAGGGTCAGAGTCGAGTGATCCATTCCCGCATCGGTCTTGGAGTTGATGTAATCTATGAGCTCCCTTTTGGCACCGGCATGGGCCTCCCTGATCTCCTCATCGAGGCTGGCATCAACCCTGACCAGCATCTTCGGCTCATTGGCCCATCCGGGTATATATCGGTTGAAGATATTCTGGAAGCAGGGGTCGGTCTAGGTGTAAGAATAAACCCATTTGGTCGCAGAGCGTATCTTGTAGCCTGGAAAGAAGCTGGGCCGAGATCTCCATGTGCCTCTTGGCCACGCCGTTGACGTAGTTGAAGCGGTTCAAGGCAAACCTGGTCATAATTTTAGAAGGTCCTCTCCGCCAAACTTCCTTAAAGCCTCCACGTCCGCAACATTACCAATCATCTCCTCGACCAGGGAGTAGGGGAGCTTGTCGTGCCCTGCCTTCATGGGGGTGTGGGGTGATAAAGATGCAAAGCTCCTTTAACACCTACTGATCCATGTCGTATCCGCGAAGGAGCACCCGGGCCAGGAGACAGGAGTGCTCCTCGTTCGTGTGGTACTTCCTGGCATCGATCCCCAGGGCCATCTCCTGCTCCAGCTTGGTACCTATCGTCTCCACCGTAAAGTCTCCATCGTAAAGGTGAGTGGTAATACTCTGATCTTCCTCGGAGTTGGCATCTAGAAAAGGTATCCAAAAAGAGCACAGGGGCCTGTCTTCTATCTACATCCAATCTGCTCCCAACAAATATATATTTGAAGGAATCCCCTTTGCCTCAAGGCATAGTGTGATATCCTTCGCGCAAATATCTCAAGGAGGCGATGCCAATGATCCACCAGAAGATCCATCTCTCAAAAAAGCAGGCGGACGGTTACGTCACCCCACTTGGTCCTATCAACATGGTCAATGCCATGACCGATGTGGGCATGGTCTGCTGCGGTGTCTTCGATGTATGGGCCATGGAGAGGTTTGGTTATCCAGCAGTCAAGGTAACGGGATCATCGAGATCCATAGCGAACGTCGATGATCTGCTGAATGCTAAAGTAATAGAAGTCAATCCCTCTGCGGAGAAGCGCGGTGTGAAGGTTGGGATCACCGGCAGAGAGGCCCTGGAGCTTCTGCAGTAGTAAGGTATTACGAAATTAGGGGATTATAAGAAATTATAGAATTATAAGGGGAAGATCATCTTCTGGACAGGGGCACATACTCTACTCCAGGCCTATTCCTGCCTATCTCCATCCTGTAGAGCTTCATGAGCTCATAAACCTCCTCAGGCACCTCGGTCTTGACGCAGTCTCCCACAATGGCCCTTACTTCCTCTGCCATGAATGGCCTATCGTGGGTGTACTTGCCTGAGACGAACTCCTCCAGGATGGTGTTTAAATTTTCTTCGTCGAACTTCCCAGATAGGATCCTCTTTACCAGGGCGTACATCTGGTTCATGGCCTTGGCAGCCTCCTCAGCATAGACCAGGGTCTTGTCGTCGGTCTCATCCAGGGACTTCTTCTCCACCACCCTCAAGAGGGACGGGGCCGGATACACGCCTGTCTGATCTCCAAGCTGGGGGTCCACGGGGCCGAGGGCAGCGTGGAGGTCCATGAGGATCTCATCCGATGCAAAGGCGATCAGAGTTCCACCGCTCATGGCGTAGTGTGGCACTATGACCGTCTTTTTGGCTGGATGGGCCTTGAGGGCCACGGCGATCTGGGTCGCAGCCAGGGCTAGGCCTCCCGGGGTATGGAGGATCAGGTCTATGGGTACATCCTTCTGGGCGGTCCTTATGGCTCTCAGAATAACCTCTGAGTCCTCGATGTCTATATACCTGGCCAGAGGTATGCCTAGGAAGCTTATGGTCTCCTGGCGGTGAATCAGAGTTATGACCTGAGATCTCCTTTTCTTGCCAAGCCTTATCAGGACCCTCTTTCGCTCCATCTGAAGGACGTTCCTCTGTATCATGGGCACCAGGAAGAGCAAGATGAAGATGATCACCCAGAGGTTGTTTATTATACCTGTGTAGTCCGTTTGGGCTTGGAGGATTTCCATCAACTAACATGGCTCCCAGTTAATATTTAAAATTTTTCCGGGCTTTCTTTTAATTATTTTTCTTTGGTTTTTTAATTTTCTATCTATAAGAATATTGTGTAGCTATAGGTGTAATTGTCTGCATTGATGACTTTGGCTCCTACTTTGGCGTAAGATCCCTGGTCATTTGTGACAGGATTATTCTCCACCATATTTCCGTTGCCGTGGAAGGCATTGGAGAGGTCATCTCTTTCAAGAACTGAGCTGCTCGTCAAGGATTCTAAATCTCCGGCCTGGAGAGCGGCCATTAGATCCATACGGAGTGCTTCCGTCGCCTCCGCGAAAACTTGAGGTTATGGCTTGAGACCTTGAGGTCAGGGCTAGGATCAAACATCCTAAAATCCAAAACTTATATTTCATATCTATCATCCCCCTAGTTCTAATGATGTGATTGTAAACTCACGAGGCGATTGTAAAGTGAGATTGTTAGCGTTGATCTGTCCTCTTTATCACCTCGCCCCATCTATTACCCGAAATATGGGATAGTACTTAAAATGCCACATCATACATTGTCATATTTCTCCACAGCAATATAAACGTATATTCTTACATTTTTCGAAAATAGCTCTAGGGCCTTGCAAGTCATTCAATCATCGCAGGTTTCACTTGATGAATCATGAATGCTCTCAAACTGCAACCTTTCTTTATTTACCCTGGCCATTGTCCAAAAGATGTGTCTCAGCATGGTGTTGCCAAGCTATACTGCATATAGGACTAATGACAGAGGGGTTCAAAAAATAAAATTGAAGCTCAAAGTCCAGTCCTTATAACATCAACCCCGGCCTTCAGAGCCTCCTCCAGCATCTCAGACTTCGGCCCTCCGCCCTGGGCCAGCTCCGGCTTCCCGCCTCCGCCGCCTCCCAGGAGCTTCGATGCCGCCTTTATCACATTGCCTGCCTTGATGCCTTTCTCAAGGCCGGTCTTGCCGACGGCCGCCACCAGCTTACCGCTCTCACTCCCCAGCAGAGCCACGTAATCCATCTCTGCCAGGAGAGATGCGACCTTGATGAGCTCATCGATGTCAGCTACGCCCATCCTCTTGGCTATGACCTTCAGATCATCTATGGCCACGGCCTCAGAGACTAGGGACTTCACCTGGGTCTTGGCCAGGTCTTCTTTGAGCCTCTCGATCTCCTTCTGCTGGCCCTTCCACTCCTCGAAGAACCTATTGGCGGTCTTGGGCAGCCGATCCATGGGCACCCTCAGTATATCCGAGGACTCAATGAGCAGGCCTTCTCTTTCCTGGACGGCCCTGACAGCGGCCTCGCCTGCGGCGAACTCCAACCTCTCCACTCCATCTTGGACGCGCTCTGTCCTCAGGATCTTGATGGTGCCTATCATTCCTGTATTGGTGACGTGGGTACCTGCGCAGGCCTCTATGTCCGACCCGACTTTCACCACGCGTATCTGTTTGCCTGGGGGCACGCCGCCCTGGTACAGCTCAAAGCCGAAGACCTTCTCTGCCTCGGTCCTGGGCATGAATTTTGTATTTACAGGGATCATGTCCATGACCCTACGGTTGGCCTCCATCTCTATGGCCCTAAGCTCATAGTCGGTGATGCGCTTGTAGTGGGATATGTCAAGCCTGGCCCTCGTCTCTGTCTTCTGGGCGCCCGCCTGCCAGATGTGCTTACCTAGAACCCTCTTGGCCGAGTCGTGGACTAGATGGGTAGCAGTGTGGTGTCTGGCATGGGCCAGACGCCTCCTCATGTCTATGTGACCGGCAACATGGTCGCCTTTCTGGAAGGCCTTGGCTCCGTCGCCATCCATCGCGTGGAGAACCACGTCTCCGACCCTCTGGACATCCACGACCTTGAAGGTCAGGCCTCCTTTCTCCAGAATACCATGATCAGCAGGCTGGCCTCCGCCTTCTGGATAGAAAAGTGTCTTGTCTAAGATCACTGCGTTTCCAATGATATCTCTAACTTCAGCCTTGAAGGACTCATCGAAGGGGTGATCGTAGAAGGAAAGCTCAGTCTTGCCCTCAAGAATGACCTGGGGCGCAGCCTCCTCCTCCTTCTGGGCCTTGATGTGGGTCTTGGCCACCAGGGAGTAGAAGTTGTCAGGAAGCTCCACCTTCACCCCTGCCTCCTCGGCGGCATCCTTGGACATCTCGGGGGGAATGCCGTGGGTATCGTAGAGGGATATGATCTCCGTCAGGGGGAAAGCCTGGCCCTTCTTGCCGTAGCTCTGGGCGGTCTTCCTCACCAAGCGCATCCCCTTATCGAGGGTCTCGGCGTACTTCTCCTCTTCTTGAGCAAGAATCACCGAGATGGTCTCCATCCTCTCCTGCCAGTCAGGGTAGTCCAGCCTGGAGATCTGCTCCCTTACCAGGCCTTCCAGGGAGGGTTTCAGGCCAAGCTCCTTCATGATCCTAAGCGTCCTTCTTATGACCAACCTTGCCAGGTAGCCGGCTTTGATGTTGGAGGGGATGATACCATCACCTAGCATGTAGGCCAGGCAGCGAGTGTGATCCACCACGGCATAGACACGCTCCATGGGAGCTATGGCCTCCTCCAGCTTCTCGTAGCTGATTCCAAGCCTAGCTGCGATCATGGTGCGGAGTTCCTTCATGCTGTAGGCGTCTACATCAACCATGCCAGCCAGACGTGCGTTCTGGGCGAATATCTCGGCGTACTCGGAGTTGGACAGATCGTGCTCGACATCAGATAGGTCAGCCACCTTTCTAACCAGATCCGGGAAGATGGCATCATATATGGTTGGAGATCCCTTGGATGCCCAGACAAATCTCTCCAGGCCATAGCCCGTATCCACGATGTAGTTGTCCATCTTAGAGTAGCGCTCACCTTTGATCTCTATCGTCCCTGTGGGGGTGGCCTTCAGATCCATGAAGACCAAGGTTGCCAGCTCCAGGCCGCCTATCATTACCTCAACGCTGGGCCCAGCATTTCCGCCTCCTGCCCAGGGACTTTCTTTGTAAGTCACGGCCATGGGATCCATGCCCAGGCCCATCAGAAGCTCGTCACAGAGCTGTACCGTACTGTCCTTCCAGTAGATCTCCTTCTGCCTGGTGTTGAAGACGTGGTGGGCCATCATCTCGAAGGTCGTCAGGTGGCGGCCGCTCCTTCCCACCGAGTCCAGATCATCCAGGCGGATGCAAGGCTGGGATATGGTCAGAGGATTGGCAGGGGGAGGGACGAGCCCTGAGGTTACGAAGGGCTGGAAATCGGCAATGGATGCAATGGTGAGATAAATATCATCTCTCCAGCGTGCCACCACCGGGTACCGGGGGATCCTGGTATGGCCCCGGCCCTCAAAGAAGCTCAGGTAGTGCTCGCGCATCTCGTCTAAGCCATGCTCCTTCGAAAAGACAGGGTTGCCTATGAAGGTGTAAGGATCGCAAGGTGGATCGCCGCAGGTCTTCCTGGCTTCATTTCTGGTCCAGAAGAACTTCCCACAGCATTCACACTTCTTTCTGTGGAAGCCCTGGTCCCGGAAGTAGTCCAGGCCGTACTCCTCTTGAGAGAACATGGAAATCAGCCGGGGGTCCAGATCGCAGGACAACGCTAAAAGGCTTTCTGAGGCGTTGGATGGAAAATTCGTGAAATCAAGGGGAAAAAAGCCGCCCAAGCCCCCTGGCGGAGGGTTCAGGCTTCAAGATTGATACCCCTCGGTGTCTAATCGATCCGGAGGACCTTGAGCAGGGCCTTGACTGGCACCCCGCTGATCTCATCGGTGCCCTTTTTGTCCATGAGGACGGCTATGGCGTTGACCTTGGCACCGTGCTCATCCAGGTACTCCACGGTCTCCTCCAAGGTGTTGCCCGAGGTCACCACATCGTCTATGACCACGCACTCCTTGTCCTTGACCGTGGCGAAGTTGGCGCTCAGATTTCCACGGGCCTTTCCCTTGGACTCCTTGGAGAGCATCTGCTTGCTTGGGGTGTAGACTGCCAGATCAGCGCTCAGATCATTGGCGATCATGCTAGCCAGAGGTAGTCCACTTAGGGCTATGCCCACGACCACGTCCAGGCCGACGTCCTTGGAGACGATCTCCTCCTCGATAAGGTCTGAGAGGGCCTGGGATATGTAGCCCAGCCGGTAAGCGCTCTTTCCTATAGCTGACCAATCCACGGAGACATCTTTAGGTCCCTGAGCGGCTCCGGTCTTCTCGGCGTGGGTCAGAAGCCAGGTAACAGTATCGCTGGAGACGTTCAGCTCCTCAGAGATCTGGCCCTCCACTAGGCCCTCGGACTTAAGCTCAGTCGCCTTCTTCATCAATGTCTCAATATTTCTCATCTAATCCTCCGCTCCCTCCTTCTGGCAGGGGTTCCGCAGTCGGGACAGATCTCACCCTCAAAGGTCTCTCCGCAGCCCACGCACTTTTGGGCCCGCCTCATCTTCCTGCGGATCACCGGCTGGGCCACGGGCTTCACCTTCAGGCCGAGGTAAAATGCGACGTTTTGTATAGCGTAGTCATCTGTGGCCAGGATCGCCTCGCACTCA
>CAZKWM010000114.1:0-2580 GCA_964556405.1 uncultured Methanotrichaceae archaeon
CCATGGGATTGTGCGGTCGCTTTGAGAAGAGCGGTCCAGCTGCACCCATAAGAGCAAGCCTTGTTACCCTGGAATCTCTTCTGGTAGCTGCATAATGCATGGCGATGGCTCCGCCCATGGAGAAGCCAGTGACCATCGCATCATCTAGATCGAGGGCTTCGATGACCTTTTCCAGGTCCCCTGCCCAGGTATCGTAATCGTTTCCCTGCCAGGGCTTATCGGATCGGCCAAAGCCCCTAAGGTCAACGCCGATGGCACGATAACCTAATCTCATAAGAGCCACCATTTGATATTCGAAGATCTTATGGTTCAAAGGCCATCAATGGATGAACACTATAGGCCTTCCCTTTCCCCAATCCTGCACAAAAATCCTGACTCTAGGGTCGACTTCGATGAACAAGGAATTCCCACTCCTCCAAGATAAAGATATATTTAAATCCAAGACCCGGAATCGAACCGGGTTGAAATTGCTTTGCAGGCGATTGCGTTACCATTCCGCCACCTTGGCAGATTTAACTGAACTCCTGAGGACCTGGATGACTGCACCCCCGAAAATTGCTTAACAGATCCTGACGGGTCAACCACCCCTTGCCCTGTGGGTTGCCCCTGATTTGCCTGCAATAGAGATAAATATCGTCGTAGAGGCAATTTTTGCCTGGCTATTAAAGCATGCAATTGCTTAGGTACGGCCAATTTTGCCGCTTTCTAGACCTTTAAATCCATTAACATATCTCAGTATATCATTCCAAAGCATCAGGCTCTAATATCAAGGCAGAGTAGTCGTAAAGCCAATCCTTGAAATGATGGCTAATCTCACCTCGATCTTAAATACATCTTCGGCTGCCTCTGCCATGGCTGCAGGACCGATCCCAATCATGAGGTAATATGACCGAGATGAATGCCGAGATCAAGGCCATGCTTATAAGCATCGGCAGCGCAAATATCGATGAAGGGCTTTTGCTGGATCGTACGGGGGCTACCATTCCAAGCGCAGGTCCAGGAGCCGGTCTGGAGTCCTTCTTCATAAGATCTGGCGGCCATAGGGTCAGGCTGTCTATAAACAATAACTCGCCTTTGAAGGTGGTCAGATGCGGCTCAGAGGTTGCAGTTCTCATGGATGGCAAGGAGCTGCTAACTGGAAAGCTTGAGCCAGCTCTCAGCCACTGTCCTGAGCAGGCTTACCTGACCATAAGCGGAAGCTGCATCCACGATTGTAAGTTCTGTCCCTTACCCATTCTCCATGGAGATCAAAAGAGCCTGGAGATGATAGTTCAGATGGTGGATGAGGCGAATAGAACAGGAAAGCTAAGGGCTATTTCCCTCACCAGTGGGGTTGCAAGATCTGCAGAGGATGAGGTCAAAAACGCCGTTAGAGTTGTAAAAGCTTTAAGAGAGAGGTATGATCTGCCTATAGGAGTCTCCGTTTATCCGACCGAGACTTCATCCGAAGAGCTTTACGAGGCTGGAGCCACAGAGATAAAATACAACGTTGAGACCATGGATCCTAAGATCTTCGCCGGGTGTTGCCCAGGACTATCGCTTCCCTTTATCCTGAAGTCCCTAGAAAAAGCCGTCCGGATCTTTGGCAGGAATAAGGTATCCTCCAACTTCATTCTGGGCCTTGGCGAGAGCGATGAATGCGTCATGTCCGGCGTAAGCAGGATGGCTGAGATGGGCGTAATACCGAACTTGAGGCCTATTTCTCCACATCCCTTGAGGAAAGGAGAAGTCGAAGTGCAAAGGCCAACAGCCGATAGGTTGCTCAGGCTGGCACGATATACCCGGAAGGTCCTGGAAGATCAGGGCCTCAGGGCAGAACTTGCAAAAACTATGTGTCTTCCATGCACGGGATGTGATATAACACCTCATAGGGACCTCTGATAGGAAGTATTAATCTGTAATTTTTAATTACCAGGCTGATCTCAGCCAAACGACAGCGCACATGGAGTTCGGCTTTTAATTATTTTATTATATTATTGTTTTCCCGTATCATTTCATGGGCTTTTAACTCTCAGCGTCGCACCATTGGGACTCGTCCTCCCTGAGATCATAGCGCAGGATCAAGCTATAGAAGCCCTGGCTCTGGATATAGCTCGTGACAGGAAGAGACTGACAGCTTTAGAGGCACCACCAGAGCCACAGCCTCTCCAGAAGGATAGAGGGGAGATTCTCAGAGCACTGCTTGCTGCGAATGGCGGCAAAGCACTAGCCACGGAAATCAGGAAGAAGATGCACCTATCTCGTGCGGCGTTTTCGCTGCTCTTAGACACACAGCACGATTACATTGAGGTTAAAGCTACTTCGGGTAATACAAGAGCCTTTTGCGCTGCCGTTGAGGGCATAATTTTTCAACCATGGCAAAGTTTTCAAACGGTTCGTGGCGTAAAAAATTTTAGGGGTTGGCTGCCTTCAGCAATCAACACCATCGCACGCTGCTACGTTTACATGCTCAGGTACGGGGTTTTCATGGAACTTCAAGGTCTTCTGCGCTTCGAACTTCCCCGTGAACATTTCATGGGCCTTGATATCCTTGTAGAATATCTTGTGCCAGGTGGCATCGGTGCCCCACGTTCCATTGAA
>CAZKWM010000114.1:2680-7906 GCA_964556405.1 uncultured Methanotrichaceae archaeon
TATCCTTGTAGAATATCTTGTGCCAGGTGGCATCGGTGCCCCACGTTCCATTGAACTTGTTATTGGTCTCAAGGCCGATCACATGGGTCGGCAAACTGCCCATGAGCCCTGCTACCGCAGCCTGGTCCCTTCCGGCCGCCTTCAGATCCTTGGCGAAGTTCTCCTGGGAGATGGTGACAGAGTTACTTGTCGTTGTGGGAACCAAGGGATATATCTGGCTGGTGCTGTTAGTGGCATTGTTGGAGACATTGCTTCCATAGACAGTTGCATCCGGTCCGTAGGTAGCTGGAGTATAGGGTACGGTGGTTGTTACTGTCTTGATCGGATTATAAGGTGCAGTTGAAGCAAAGAAGGCCGTTTCGTCCGACTCCATCTCATTGACGGAGTACATCTCCTTGATATCGTTGCCCATTCCGCCGTAGAGATCTTTGGATCTCAGGTACTTTCCACCGGTAAGGGGTGTCGTGCCCGTGTATGTGATCTTCTGATTATCGTACATGTTCAGATTGGCCAGGTTGCCATCGTTGACAGAGCTTACCTCTCTCTTTATCTTATCTGCGTTCTGAGAGTAAACCTGCTCCTGGTCCATCTCCAGATAGCCATCGCCTGCCATGGTATTGTAGTACTCCAGGGCGATTCTCTTATCAATGACCGATGTGGCGACATCCGCAGCCCCTGTCCCTGAAATCTTCTGGCTCTCACAGAACTGCTCGTACTGTACTGGCGGTACAATGGGAGGCGTTGCTATGGCTACGCAGCAACTAACCATCAATGCTGCAGCTAACATCGCTGCTTTTAATCCCTTCATGCATATATTCCCCCTATAATTCTAAAATGTTATCCCAAAGATAATTAAGGCTATCGGCGTGAGGGATTTTATGGATTTCTTAGGTTTCACCACTATGAAGCGATCCATAGTGAAGAAACCAATAGGGATATTTTATTCATTTAGAGGTAAGGCCAAAAGCGCATCTATTTTCCCTCAATTTTGTATTTGTAAAAGAGGCACAAACTTCTATGCAGATATGGGGGTAGGTCCCTACTACTGGACAAAACCCTTGGCTCCATCTGCCAACTACCATGGGGCTTGGATATGGGATTAGGATTAGGGATTCGAACCACTCTGCTTTTGCAACCGCATTCCCTAAATCCCTTCATCAAATCAAAGGGCCATGATCTCACTGCTGGGTCTATCTTTGGAGTTCTTCCATCTAAGCTCCGGTACCAGCTCACCGCAGATGGGACAGCTCATGGGATTGGGGCTTTTACCGCTTAGCCAGGCAATTAAAGCTTGATCAGAGAAGACGCTAGATCTACAGCTAGGACAGTTGATGCTCTTGGTAGTTGCCATCACTTTTTGCCTCGGGCGCTGTATACTCATAGCATTAGATTAACTTGGTGAATATAGATCCTATTCTTGATCATTTTAACAATAGTGTATTGATATTACGATACTAAATAAACGACTATTTTCGCTCCATTTAATATTAGGACAATCGGCTTATATATTGGTGGTGATGGTCATATTGTAAGATCAGCGGAGTTCCCACAAAAGAACTGTGATTCTTACAGCCCTCCTATAGGGAGGCAGATTGCCTCCCAACTAACCCCTCATTATGCCAATATAAAATACATCAAATTAAATAAAACTTAAATTAAGGCTTAAAGATTCAAAGGCTATTTGCTGCCGTTAAGTTCCTTCACCTTAAGACAGGCCATGGCCTCCTTGAGGATGTAATCCCTGTGCTCCTTTCCCAGGTTCAATCGGGCCATCCTCAGCAGTCATAGGCTCATGAAGACGGGAAGGACCCTGGTCACTTCATGGAAGTAGCTCTCATCGCCTTTGCTGTAGTGCCAAAGGAAGTGGCCTATGTAGTGCTCAGCCTTCAGGCCGTCCTTCTTCTTCCTGGCGAAATAATGCTTGAGCTCAGCAGCCACTATTCCCAGATCGTGGACCGGATTTGCGTCGTCCCAGGAGCTTTCGAAGTCCAGGACGTAGACCTTATCGTGGTTGAAGATGTAGTTGCCCAGGTGGACATCGTTATGGATGGCGCTACCCATTGGGCAGATCCAGGAGACTGCCGTACCACCATTTGCCTAGGACCTGATTGTAAGCCTCCCTAGAAGACCTATCCAGACGCAGCTCATCCAGGGATCTTGTGAACTCGGATGAACTCCATATCCTTGCGGTACTCTGAACGAGTCTCGTCATGGAGCCTTCCTTAGCAGTTCTGCCACGTCGATGAGCCTGCCATATAAGCCATCTTCAACCTTGACGTAAGAGTAAAGGGTCTTTCCCTTGGTGTGCTCCGTCACCAGAGCGCACTGAAATTCCTTCTTGGCAGCGATGGGCATTGGCACATCTGTGGTACAGGAGGGACTCTGTAGGGCTTTGTACTCCTCATCCATGGCGCAGACGTGATCGTATTTCCTCTTCCAGCCCGTGGGATCAGCGTAGAACTTGGATACGACGCTGAAGTCTTCACCGCGGAGCTCGTATCTGCAAACGGCATGAGATGAAGTAGAGAGTTTAAAAACCACCACATCGCATCTATCCTCCTGTATTCTCTCCTAAAGTTTTAACCAGCCAGTCCATTAAAGGGTCCCCCTTTTCTCAACAGATTTACTCGCGCTTCAAAAGCCATTATTTATCTTCTTATAACCAAGCTGTTCTTATGTTATGTCAAGGCGAAGCGTTATTATTTTTAAAATAATACTAAAGCCCAAGCTGATAAGGCATTTCCTCTCGCCATTGGAGAAGAGCGATTCTTGTGTAGTTCTTAGGAGAAGCTTCGGCTGGAATTCTCAGATGACCCTAAAAAAACCTCCAGGCCTCCTCTACGTGCATGGGCTTCATGCCAAGCTTGGCTGCAGGAACTACATCATTTTCAAAGGAGTCCCCTATGCACATGATCTTCTCCGGCTCCAGCCCCAGCATCCTCGCCGCTGCCAGAAATATCCTGGGGTCGGGCTTTTTTGTGGCCGAAGTCCGAGGAGAAGTGGACGAACTTGAAGTATTTATCCAGGCCCAGGTACTTGAGTTCTAGCTTAGAGAAGACCCTCTGGCCGTCGGAGACTATAGCCATGGGATATTCTTCCAGCTCTTTAAGCAGCCTCAGGATATTGGGCAGGACCTCTAGCTTTCTTAGAGACGAAGATCTGAAGGTTCTGGCGGTTGCTGTCACCAAAAGCACTCAGGGCATTCTCATCCATGTCCCAAAGGGCATTCTGCCTGCAGATTACGGCAAAGATTTCCTCAACTTTGACCTCTGGTAGATCAGCCATCGGCTTATGGGTATGTAGGTGCCTATGCTGTCCTCCTCGGTGTAAATATCTATCAACGTATTGTAGCAGTCGATGATGAATCCCCAAACTCCTGTTAGATCCAGTCCCTCGTACTTTAGCAAGCTTTAAACCTCCTCTCAAAACCTTCAGCCATAGGACAGCAGGCGCGCTGTAGCTGTAGCCTCAATGTGATGCTCTGAAAACTAGAGGTGCTGCAGTTTAAATGTAATATCCTGATACGCCTTGCCCTGCCCATAGCCATATACACCTTCGGGATGATGGTGCTGGTATTAAACGGCCTTATCATTCGCATTGCAGGCTTTTTAGTACCAGGATTCTTCGTCCACGACACTTTTTCTGCCATGGGCGCAGCCATTGCCTTGTCAACCGTGACCACAGGCCTTGGCGCCCTCCTCTCCATAGACGAGGATAATTCCTGGTACAGCATGGTGATACAGAGGCAGATCCAGGTGGAGAAGAAGCCCATAGTCACAGATATTCCGGGAATAATTTTTTTGGAGATCGACGGCCTGGAAGAGCCCATCCTTTAGAGAGCTTTAATGGAGGGCTTAATGCCAACCCTTAAGGGCTGGCTGGATAGCGGAAGCCACAGGCTGATCCCTTGGTAGACGGATCTCTCATCCCAGACCTCTGCCAGCCAGGCGGCAATCCTTCACGGCAACAATACCAACGTCCCAGCCTTCACCTACTACATCAAATCCCACAGGAGAAGGATGGCATGTAGCCACCCGCCTACCGCTTACCGCCTGGAGAAGGAGATCTCTGATGGTCACGGCCTTCTGGCTAACGATGGAGCGAGCAGGACCAGCCTCTTCTCCGGAGATGCCCTCAATATCATGATCATCGCTAGCAGCCTCTTTGATGCCTCCAAGACCCAAGATAAACAGCTCTACGCCTTTTCTATTAACCCTTACTCATTCACCAGAAGCCTGGACCTTACGCTCTGGGATACCCTGGTGGAACTACGGTATGGAATAAGCCAGCTCAACCTCAGCACCTGCAGATACGCCCAAGGACTTAGCAGCATTTCCCTTGTTGATGGCGACCTTTACTTCTCCAATGTCATCGTTCACCATGGCTACCAACTTTCCCTCAGTGACATCAGAATAAGTCTTGCCGAAGGCGGCATTGATGCTCTTATCCTCCAGAGTGACAGTCAGATTAGCCTCTGCGTACAAGCTGAGCGTTTACATCTTTCCAATTTCGATTATCGCTGTATAAGAACTCCACAGGATTTAGTCGTGGGAGTAGATCAGCGAGGTTTTTACTATAACTACAGATTAGCTTAAGTTTCTGTTCTAAATCATCGATAGATTCATCTATTATCCCGGCTTTTTCAGTAACTGGTCTTTAAACCTAGCACGAGATGCACACCATCGCCCTATTCATAAAGTTCTGATCTAGATAATAAATATAAAATCGGCCTAGCGAGCATTTATAAAAATCATGTTATCTCTATAAATACGACTATATAAAGATATGCTTCGGACTATTTAACTGTCAAAAAGTAGGTTTTTAAGAATACACTAGCAGATGCAGGCGTATCTAAAGATCTTCATCTAGAAAATAGAATTGAAATTTTAAGAAGATGAGCAGAGGGGGTCGTTGTCCTGCTCCGCTTCCACTGCATCCATTGATTTCAACGCGCCCAACGCTTTGGGCACTTCCTCAGCGCCCCCGTCAGGCAATTGCTATCCGGAATAGGACATGGAAGCTCATAGATTTAACTGGAACGCTAGGGTTGAGGCTTGACCTCATCAATGATGCAGACCTTAAAGCACAGCTAATATAGTTAGCACATAGATAATATAGAAAACTCTAAAAAAGAGCTAATCCTGCCATCAGGCAGGCGAAGACCCTGCGTCCTCGGCCTCAGGCTTGGGCTCAGATGCTGCCTGGGCAGCGCCTGCCTCCCCAGCC
>CAZKWM010000115.1:0-7887 GCA_964556405.1 uncultured Methanotrichaceae archaeon
ATAGCATTGAGGAAGCCGTTAACTGGTGCGCTGAGGAATCTGCTGACGTAGAGTTCTCCAATAACGTGGGAGCCCGCAGGGTATGGGTCAAAATACCAGGTCACCCGGTAGTGGTAAGGGAGAGCCTGGTGGACGCCGTGAACGTCCTCAACGATATAATAAGAAAACGGAAATCGGACGAGAGCATGTACATATGGTGATGTGGCAAGCCTCCATATAATCAACTCCTAAGAAATAAGCATCAAAAATGCGCCGGCCTTCAGGTATTGAAGGCGCTTTCTTGGCAACCCTTATTTCCCTTTAAGATCTACCCTAGAGGTCGTTCTTCTATCTATCCTAAGAATGTGATCCGCCGCTAAATCATAGAAAGTTAAAAATAAGCTACAAGGACTTCATAATGGACCTGTGTTGATTGGAATCTACAGCATACTGTCCAGTCAAACTGCTTTATCTTTCTTAGGTCAACTCCAGTAAGGGGCCTGCCCTGGTCCCAGGCAGAGGATCGCTAAAGGGAGGTTTGCCTGGTAAAGGATCACAGGAGGAATCACTACTAAAAATATGATAGCCATATACCTGACCATTAAATTGATGGCCGTTAAATGAAGGATCGCTAAATGTATGAATGCTAAATAAATGATCACAAAACAGATGTTCATTCCACAAAGAGATGATTTAAGACAAATATTATATAACAAATTAAATCATGTCAGATATAATATTACTATTTCCCTGGGCGCATATCCTCAGCTACGCAAAGAAATATTCGGGAAAATCTCTTTCTTCCTATTTTCCATTGAGCTTCTTTATCACCCAGGCCATGTTCTGGCCTAAAATCCTCATAATTCTGAGCCCTTCCTCGTCCTTTTGAACATCGCCTACATCCAGGCCCAGGCCTATATTACAGTAGCTTGAGCCAGGAATTATCATCTGGCTTATGAGGAAGAAGTGATTTATGGAATCGAAGGCGTGGATGGCCCCAGCTCTCCGCGCCGCCACCACGGCTGCGTCTGCCTTGCGCTTGAAAAGATCCCCATTGGCCTTGGCCACAAATCCGGACCGATCTATGAGAGCTTTGATCTCAGGCGTGAGATCCGAGAAGTAGGTGGGGGAACCGAGCAAGATTCCATCGGACGCAGCCATCTTCTCTATGCAGCTGTTGATAATGTCGCCTTCAAAGATGCACCTTCCATTCTTCTTCTCGTGTCACTGGAAGCAGGCGATACATTCCAGGAGGGGGCCTTTGAGGTGGACCATCTCCGTCTCTATGCCTTCCTTCTTAAGCTCACTCAGCGCCTGGCCAAGAAGTATCGATGTATTTCCCTCCTTGTGGGGGCTGCCGTTAAAGGCTACTACCTTCATAACTCTATCTCCAACATTAACACTGATACGTCACCAATAAGAAGCCTTTCTTAGGGAAATATGGCCAATTTTTGTTAAGTTCACGCGTATAAAAATAATTACTTAAATGTAAACCAGGGATAGTCGGGGCGCAGTCAAGCTTCGCGAAGAGGCCAGCATAAATTAGAGTGGTTTTACAGCCAACCATGATCCCGCTTCAACCAAAAAGTAGAAATATCGTAATTGAGATAACAATCCCACGGTAGGGTTTTGCCCTTCTCTAAGTCTCGCCCCCGTCAAAGCACTCCAAGGCCGAAGGATTTTCTTATCGAGAGCTTAGGGCTGATCTTTCCCATCTGGGCGTATATTTTAATTATGGATGAATCTAAAGGTCGTTTCGGATCAATTCTAACTATACGCTTAAATCTTAGTAAGGTATCTGACATATCGCTAGGGCGGGTTTCCCTCCTATCATTCCACTCTCTGCCCTAGCGTATCTACCGTTCTGAGAATAATGGCGAGATCCGGCCCGTGATACTTCTGGATGGCTTGGTCCTGGCAGGACTGGTCCATAAAAGTCGGCGCAAAAGTTGAGTTTAATAAAAGGAGTTTAAAATGCCTTCCGCCCCAGGGCCCGTACCAGGTCGGAGGACGAGCCCTAAGGAAAATCACACCTTTATCATTCGATATCTGGCTGACCCAAGGCCGATGCTCTCGGCATACTCCAGCAGGTGGGGGCCCTGGGTGTACTCCCATACGCCCTTGAACTTGTCCTCTCCAGGATTTTTGTTCTTCTGCAGGAGGGTGTTTCCCAGGCCCTGCTCCCCATTTACCAGGTCAAGGCTGGCGTTGTCTATGGCCACAGGGTCCTTGGAAGCCATAATCCCAAGATCAGGCACTATAGAAAGGTCGGTCCAGGGGATGCAGTCGCAGTCGGGAGCTATATTCAGTAGGAAATTGAAGTACCCGACCCGCCCCGGCTTATCCTTCACTGCCCCATAAGCGTATTCGGCCATCCTCTCCAGGAAGGGGGGTATCTGGACGCTCCACTCCATATCCAGGGCGTGGGCAGGGCAGATTCTAAGGCACTCGCCGCAGCCCCGGCAGGCGTTGTAATCGATGTGGGATATCTTAGTCTCCACGGTGACTGCCGAGTTTGGACAGGCATCCTCGCACTTACCACAGCCCAGACACAGCTCCTGCTTAAAGATGGGCCGGGTGGAGTGCTGCTCTGCCTTTCCCTCAGCCGGAGCGCAGCCCATGCCCAGGTTCTTTATGGCCCCTCCAAAGCCTGAGAGGAGATGGCCCTTGTAGTGGGAGACGACTATCATGCTATCGGCCTCCACGATCCCTCCTGCGACCTTGACGGCTTGGAAGTGGTTCTTGTCGATGACAACATCGGAGTGGTTCTCGCCCTTAAGGCCGTCGGATATAAGCACCGGGGCCCCAAGGACCGAGGAGGTAAAGCCGTGGCTTACAGCCGTTGCCAGGTGATCCACGGAGTTTCCCCTGCCCCCTCCGTAGAGGGTATTGGTGTCGGTAACAAAGGGCTTGGCTCCACGAGCTTTCACCTTATCTATAATCTGACGGACGTAGACAGGGCTTACGTAGGCGTCCGAGCCTATCTCGCCGAAGTGAACTTTTATAGCTGTAAGGTCTCCCGCCCTCACCACATCGGCCAGGCCCGAGGCATCAAAGAGCTTCTGGATCTTGGTGATCCGGTTCTCCTCAAAGCTTCGTGCCCTGGCGCTTGCAAAGTAGACTGGGCTCTCCATCGTCCCCACCACAGGTCTTATTTCATATATCCCCCGGGGGTTAAAGAAGTATTGCTCCGGTTTGCTTTGGAATGTTAACTTAAAAATTCTTATCTCCCTGCAAGCGTGGATGACTTATCCGCTCCCAAATCCATAGGAAGAAATATCCCCTTAGGGATCTGTTAGTTTGAATAAAAAGGGACATTTGGCGTGATATAACTTTGGGAGGAGGTGCTTAGAGGGATCGGCTTTGGAAGACCTCTTGAGGAGAATAGAGTTCTCAGAGGTAGAGATAGATATGGCGCTCTTTGAGCTGGATCAATTCAGGTCCATCCACTGCACCAGCACCGATAAGTACCCGAGGAGTGCCCTATCAAGCATAGGGGATGAGGGCAGATCGGCCTTCCTCAAAGGATTTCTGGTAGGTGCATTCCTGACCGGTCAGAACTGATCCGCGCAAGGATGTTGCTTCCAACCTCAAAACCCCCAACAAACGTTCCAAAAAAAGCAAGCAGCGAGGGCCCAGCGAGCCATATATACCAGTATTTTTAAATATTTCACTGTCAGAGTTATTTTTGGAGTGATGACTCTGATATACCCGACCGGAGATCAAAGTACAGAAGATCTTACTCTTACGCCCCATGATTCCAGGCCTCCAAGAGCCTTCGATGCAGAACTTCAAGAGGACCCAGCTGATCCAGTGGGGCGGAAAGGGGCTTCCTGTCCTTTTAAAGCCTGTGCTGGCACTATCGAATCCAGGACTGATACTGAAGAAGCCATAAAGCTCAAAGCTGATTTCCTGGCCACCGCCAGCCACGACCTCCGAGCCCACGTGAACTCTATCATTAGCCTCACGGGCTTTCTTCTGGAAGGAAAGCTAATGCCAGAGCAGAGGGAGTACGTCGAGGCCATAGAGAACAGTGCCGATGCTCTCCTGGCCATGGTTAACGATATCTTGGATCTGTCCAAGGCCCAGGGCGTGATAGAGGCCGAGAGCACCCCCTTTTCCCTGAGGTCCGTCGTGGAGGAGGCCATGGATATCGTTGCCCCCAAGGCTGCTGCCAAAGATCTTAACCTGGCGTATGCTCCTTTGGGGGAGAGCTCTGATATTCTCTGCGGAGATCCTTTCAAGATCCACAGGGTCCTGGTCAACCTTCTGGACAACGCCGTCAAGTTCACTGGGGAAGGGGACGTGGTGGTCTCAGCCCTGGTCACCAAGCTCAAAGGCAATGCCCTCAATGTTCATTTTTCGGTCAGTGACACTGGGATTGGCATCCCCCCTGAGTGGCTGGACAGGCTCTTTCTGCCCTTCTCCCAGGTAGACCCCTCTACTACCAGGAAGTACGGGGGAACAGGCCTTGGCCTGGCCATAAGCAAGCGCCTGGTAGAGCTCATGGGTGGAAAGATATGGGCCCAGTCCACTCCGGGAAAGGGCTCCGTATTTCACTTCACCATCTGCACCGAGGAATCCAAGGATAGTGGAACTCCTCAGAGCAAGGAGATACCTGAGCTATCCGGGCGCAGGCTCCTCCTCGTAAGCAGGAACAGGACCACCGGCATGGTGTTCCAGGGCCTGACCCGCTCCTGGGGGATGACCACGAAGGCGATGCCTGATGCCCAGACGGCTTTAAAAGCCGTCATGAGCGGGGAGGCCTTCGATGTGGTCGTAGTGGATCTCTCAGAAGGAGAAGAAGTGACTGAAGAGATACAGAGGGTGATGGGATCATCGGTGATTGCCCTGATCTCCCTAGGCATTCACCCCTCAAACAAGGTCTTTTCCTCGGTCCTTACCAAACCCCTGAAGGCCAATAGGCTCAAAGAGGCACTGGTAGAAGCTTTACAAGGTGATTCAAGGGATCTACATCCCCTCAGGGTCCTCTTGGCCGATGACAACCGGGTAAACCAGAAGGTCACCCACCTCATGCTCAAGCGCCTGGGATACTCTGCCGATCTGGCATCCAATGGATCGGAGGCTCTAAGGGCCCTGGAGAAGCAGCCTTACGATCTCGTCCTCATGGACGTGCAGATGCCCGAGGTGGACGGCCTGGAGGCTGCCAGGGCCATAAGAAAGCGCTGGCCTCCGGCAAGCCAGCCCTATGTAGTGGCCATGACTGGTTATACGGGGGATAAAGACAAAAAGAGGTGCCTGAACGCCGGCATGGATGACTACTTGAGCAAACCCGTAAGGATCTCAGATCTCTCCAGGGTTTTAAGGCAGGCAGGCAGCAGAATGAGGGCATATTAATGCACTTTTGGGTTTGATGAGTGGCTTTTGGCTAATCTGCTCATTTTTTGAATGACTATCTTAAACTATCCTATGGATGGGATTACGCCTTAATAAACGATGCTAATATATCCAGCCTGCACATATATTTATTTGAACTGTTCTCCTATTATTTATGCGATGGCCTGCATTGCCGAGGGCATGACCGATGCTGGACTCTAAAGGGAGACGAATGGGGGCGCCTTTCTTGTGGATGATAACCTAGGACTCTATGCCGTAGCTAGACGGCATAGGGCCGGGGTAGGGCCCTAGTAAAGGGGAGACTTTGCGTCCAAGATGGCCCTAGAGAGCATCCACAGGCTCCTGGTGGATAAGTCCCCTTCCCCCAGGGAGGGCGGGGCGCCCCCGCGCTTCGAGGAGAGGATAAAGAGGGCGGTATGGGACTCAAGCGGTCTTTTGAGGAGGATCGGGGGAACCCATACGGGCACCTACTCTGATCCTAGCCCTCATCAGAGACGGCACAGCCTACATCGCTAATCTGGGCGACAGCCGGGCCTACCTCTTCAGAAAAGGAAAGCTGGAGAAGCTCACCGAGGACGATAACGTGGCTGCCAAGCGCCTGGCATTGGGTGCTTTAACCCAAACGGAGGCAAGGTTCCATCTCTCCAGGAACGAGCTCACGGCCTACGTGGGCATGGAGGACGTCAGTACCAAGGCCAGGCCACTGAAGCTGGGGCCTGGAGATAAAATCCTCCTGTGCGGCGATGGCCTCTGGTCGGCCGTAGATGATGAGGAGATGGCCCAGGTCCTCAGAGAGAAAGGGCCCTACCTAGGAGCTGCCCTGATCGGCCTTCTGAGCAGAGCTAATGCTGCAAGTGGAGGAGGATAACGTGACAGCTGTGATCATCGACTGTCCGGGTTCAGCATAGGCTTCCTACGAGGCCTACCTGTATGGTGTCGGGCAGGACCAAAGCAGTGCTTAGCTTACCAAACCCCCTAGATAGCGAGCTAGAGCTTTGGAAGCATTTTGGAGGTTAGGTTAATCTATGTACTTCACGGACCCAGCCAGGCCTATCAGTATGAGGATACAGGCCACCAGGGATAAGAGACTCCCCTGAAAGAGCGCCACAAAGAAGTTCACAGCCGCTGCAAGAAGGAAGGCCCACATCACCCAGCTCATGCCCTTCAACTGACCCATGAAGTTATTCAGCTGCTCTTTTTTAGTAGGCTTCTTAGATTTCCTGCCCCCGTACCTCAACTTCTCCATGGAAGGGCCTTCGAGGGCCAGGGATAAATGCCCTTTGCCTCATGACGGCCCTGAATGTCCTGGATAAGAAGGGCAAGATCAAGAAGGTCGCCCATTCTAGGTCCAGGGGTAACGATAGAGATGTCCATGCTCTTGGAGGGCATTTCAAGGGCATCATAATAGGGTTCACCTTAAGAAAAGAGATATCTATCCAGATGAGATAAAAAATTTTTGAAACGCGTGAGTAATCATCCTCGCGCCGAACTTTGCGCTCCGGTATCAGTTTTTGCAGAAATTGTTGGCCTATGCATTCAGGGAGAGATGTTCTCCCTCGAAGACTTGTATTCTCTCGTCGGATCCTGGCAAGAGTTGAATTTATCGATCCTTCATCCCAATAGAGCGGTAACCATGGCTTGCTATAACCTATACACAAATGAATCTTTCAGAGATAGCCGATTGGCTCCGACTGGCTTGGTTCATTTGGGCTATGCTATGGCTTATGATCTAGATTACCTTATAACAACAGACAAAGCGCTAAGGGAATATAGAATGCCAAATGAGTTTAACCTCAAAGTAAAACATCCCAATGAAGCCATGGGCGTTTTAAAATGAAGGGCCGAGAAACGATGCCGACCTATAAAATAGAGATCTTCTACAGAGAAGAGGAGGAGGCCCGAAAGGAAATGATACCCGCCGTGGAGCTGTGGCTGAAAACTGCCATGGAACAAGGTCTTGTGTGATCTTTCCATGCTGTGAAGTCAGCTACCTACCCTTGGCCAATACATAATGACGATCACACCAATCAGGGCAATAAACCCTCCAATCAGATCAAATCTATCTGGCACTACTTTATCTATCTGCCAGCCCCAGAGGATTGAAAGCACTATGAAGATCCCTCCATATGCAGCATAAACTCTGCCAAAGTTTGCGGGCTGAAAGGTAGGGATGATTCCATATAGAACAAGAATTGCTCCACCTAGCACAGCAACCAAGATTCCTTTGCCATCCTTTATCCACAGCCATATGAGATATCCTCCTCCAATCTCGCACAAACCAGCCAAGAGGAAGATAAGCAAGGACCTGGCGACCTCTATAAACGGTGTCACAGACTCATCATCCCCGATCTGAATGACTTGAGCAAATAAAAGGTTGTCCTCGGACTGAGGGGTAGAGCCTATGGAGATCTGACCTCCGGCCCGAACTCACGTTCAGGTAAGCGTCAGATCGTTGAAGTAGGAAGCTTCGGCCTTTAGGCCGGAGAGGAAGTTACATTAACACTTCAGCCCCGGAGACCCCTGTCTTCAGGCCGGGTAGGAGGGGCGTGC
>CAZKWM010000116.1:0-7797 GCA_964556405.1 uncultured Methanotrichaceae archaeon
AAAGAACTGCTCGCTTCAATCGATGTGATGTTTACCGGTGTCAAAAATGGAACATTAGAATATTCTAATGCAATGGAGATTGCTGGCCAGGCTTTCTTGCGACTAGTTCCGGAGTTAATTTCGCAAGGCACTGCGCTGCAAGCGTTGTTCGCGTCGTTCGCCAGCAGCAAAACCCTAGTCTCAGGAATGGAGATTGGCCAGTACTACAACAGGCCAGTCAGCACAGCCGCCACCGCAGCAATAGCTAGCGGAAAAGGGTCCGCTCCTGGTGACTGCTCCCCTCCATTAAAATGGAGGGGCTTCTACGGATTTTATACCGAGAGATTGCAGCCCCAATCTCAGAATGTTTATAGCTGCGTTGAGATCCCTGTCCATGGACAGACCGCATTCAGGACAATCATGGACTCTATCCGCCGGCTCTTTCTTGACCATGAGATCTCACCTGGAACACATCTGAGAAATTTTCCTGGGATCGACCAGCACAACCTCAGAGCCAGAGTACGCTGCTTTGCTCTCGGTTGCAGTTAGGAGCATTCCCCAGGCAACATCTGAGATGGACTTGGCAAGGTAGTGATTCTTGAGCATGTTCTTGATGTCCAGGTCCTCGAAGGCTATTACGCCAAAACGGTCAACAAGGTCACGGCTAACCTTGTTGATGAAATCCGATCTGCAGTTAGAAATTCTCTCATGGACCATTTCAACCGCCTTGAGAGCTTTCTTCCATTCAGTAGAACCTTTCGGAGCCTTTGCGAGTTTCCTCTGAACCCTCGCTAACTCCTTTTCCTCGGCTCTGAAAAACCTCGGATTTTCGATCTCCTCTCCGTTGGAGAGGGTGGCAAAGCTTTCCAGGCCTACATCGATACCTACGACAGGCCCTTCTTTCTGAGGAGGGAGAGATACATCGGTTTCTACAGAGAAACAGGCAAACCATTTGCCTGTAGGCATCCTTCTTACGGTACAGGTCTTTATGGTTCCTTCGATTATCCGATGGAGCTTGATCTTAATATCACCGATCTTGGAGAGATGGAGCTTTCCTGGCTTCAGTGAGAACCCAAGCTGCTTGTAGGTGAAAGAATCATATCTCCCTTTACCCCTGAACCGAGGGTATCCCGGCTTCGCACCTGCCTCAACCCTTCTGAAAAAGGCTTTCAGGGCCAGATCTACTCTCAACTGGACGTTCTGTAGAACCTGAGAATATATTTCCTTGAGTTCAAGTCTCTCCGCTTTCCAGGTTGCGAGGATGCTATTGGTCTCGTACAGAGAGATAGATTGTTGCTCATTTTCCCAAGCGTTCTTTCGGAGAGCTAATGTATCGTTATAGACCTGCCTGCAAAGCTCAATGTTCCTTTCCAGGACGCGCTTTTGAGACTTCGTGGGATAGATCCTTATAGCGATACGTTTTACGCACATTGAATTAAGCGCGTTATCGGCGTATATAGACTGTGTCAGTTCACAAAGATATAGGCACGGCATTCATCCCCTCCCCTGATTCAGTAAGAGAACCCAAGGTTTGCGGAGAAGGCCGCCATCAAGGTTAAGAGTATCCAAAGAAGGCTTTCCAGGATGTACATCAACGAATACGATGTCATCTGCGTTGAAGATCTGGATGTCAAGGGGCTCAAAGAGAAAGGCAATAGCAAAGGAACCCATAGAAACATCCACGATGCCTCTTGGTCTAAGTTTGCGTTCATGCTTTCTTACAAGGCTCAAAGTGCTAGTCGAAAGCTGATTAACTATAGATCCGCGTAACACTTCTCAGAGGTGTTCCTTCTGCAGTAGCGTTGTGAAGAAAGAGCTATCGGATAGGGTTCATGTTTGCACCTATTGTGGTTTCTCCTCTGACCGCGACTACAACGCAGCCATGAACATTCTCTTTACAGGGATGGAACAGCCCGTTGTGCCCATAGAGACAAAACCTCTACATCACATATCTGTGATGCAAGTTTTAGCTATGAAATGGGAAGCCCTACCCTTCAGGGTAGGGTAGTTCACTGCTAAGGCTTTACCATGATCTTGACGGATCTATCTCTCACGATAGTGCCATTCCGGGCGGTCAGATTGTAAGTAGTGGTCGCGAATGGAGATACCTGCCTGCTTCCCTGGAGGCCTAATATGCCTATACCCTGGTCGATTTCCACCTTATCGGCTCCAACCACGCTCCAGTTCAGGGTCGATGAACTTCCTTGATTTATGACCGCTGGCTTTGCATCAAAGGATTCTACAATAGGACATGGTGATGTGAAAAGGTTGAGCCCTATCACTGCGCCTACTATAAAGACGATGGCCAGGAAGACCATGAGAGCCAGTCCCTTTCCCGTATTCCAGAAAGATTTCCTTCGATCCCAGTAATTCATAAGGCCGCACCTATCGCCTTTAAGGATGACCTCCATGTAAATATAATCTCCTCTTATGCCAGGAGAGGGTTTTTATTATAGCGGCTAAGGGCTAGATAACAGTGATAGTATCATTAATCCTAAGCATTGTTTCTTCTATAGATATATGAGCCGAGTAAAGGAAGGCTAGAGCCATACGATGCCCAGGTTCATGTGTACTCCCATCAACCTGAGCCTATCCCCCACGAATAATAGCTCATTTATTGCCGGCAAACCATAATTATCATTTATCTGTTATCTTACTTCCGTCTTTAGTTTTAGATTTATTTTTACTTTACATTACCTTGCCTTTAAATCTTCATCTTTACCTGACCATTAACTCTTTGTCCTTAATTTACCCTTAACTCTTTATTCTTTCTACTGCCCTAGCTGTATGATCTGATAGAATGGCAATAATTTCTCCTATATCTATAAGGCCTTCAGGATAAACTTTCACAAGGAAGCCCTCTTTTTCAAAGGCATGCCTCCACGACCCAGGGCCTTCTCCGAAAAGATCCTTTTGGGCATGGCCTCCGGCCACTAAGAGGAAGGGGACCAACAATATTTCTCTGGCATCCGTGCCTCTGACCTTTTCCATCACATCATCCAGACCCGGCCGACCCTCTAGTGTACCCAGAAAGACCCCTTGGTGCTCCTTCCCCAGTACGGCAGCCATAAGAGAATAAGCACTATCCGCAGGATGATTTGTGCCGTGGCCCACCAGAACCACAGCATTCTTATGAGCTACAGCGGCGTTCTTTGAAGACTCTAATAAAGAAGACAGAGCACGGGACACACTGTAATAGTCCTCTATCTCAAAGAGGAGAGGCGCTCCTACCTCCATGCATCTGAATCCAAACCTTCCCTGGATGAATCTAAGGCCTTGAATGAGGCTTACTATCTGGTGGAATTCCTCCCCTGGGACCACCTGGATCGGCTGTACGACGATGCCCCTGTAGCCCTCATCCTGAAGCTCTGCCAGGGCTGTTAAAGGGCTGTGGACAAATCTGCCCTGAGCTTTGAGCCTGGATCGAATAAAGCCCGAGGTGAAGGCCATCTCAATCCAGGCCTCTGGAAAATACCGTCTATAGTGATCTATTATTTTATCGTAAGCTTTCTCTGCCGAGGCATGGAGTGTCCCAAAAGTGGCAAGGACTATAGCTAAATTGGCCTCGGATTCATCATGAGGAGATCTATCTTGTCTAGATCTATTTTGCTTAGACCTATCCTGCATTATCGCCCCCAATTTCCGCTAGTTGAAATCTTAAAGCCAAGAAGATCGCCATGATCTATAATCTGCAATTTATAATCAGGATTTAAGAAAAATACTCGGTAGGGCTAGTCCAGCCAGCCCTCCCTTTCAGCCCGATCTCTCCAACTTCGAAAGATTAGACGGGTCCCGAGGTGCTCAGAACTTCCTGGAGGACCTGGGGGGCCTGTGTTTCTGGTAGCACTCGCTGCAGTATACAGGCCTGGACCCATCAGGCTTGAAGGGAACCTGGGTCTGCTTTCCGCAGTCAGAACATACCACGTCGTGCATCTCTCTAGGGGCCCTGTTGAAACCGCCCCTCGTCTCATAGTTATCCATTATACTTCCCTATCCTTTTATCGATTCAAGGAATCGATTGCGCTACAAACCATCCTAACCACTCTGTTGAGCGACGACGTGTAGCAGGCTTATATATGGACGACCAGTTGATATACTTTTTGATCCCATAGGGACCACCTGAGCCTGATTACCATGTAGCCTAAACAGCTATCTTCTTTAATGGCTCGCTGATGATAACGCCTTCTTTTGGCTTTGAATTCCTTAATCCCTCATGAGATGTTTTATCAAGAGTTGAAACAAATAAATGTACAATAAGGACAAGGCCGACAGATATACAGCAAGCGCTCTTGTCAAGCCACCATCTTTAAACTACTGCAAAATAAAAAAGAAAAAAATCCATATCTATCAGATGTCAATAAGCCATCATCTTGAATCACAAAGCCCACTGTTAATGCCAACCTGGCCGTCTATGGAGAGCATAAGGGAAGAATAGAATGAATTTGAGCCAGGAAGAAGGACAATCAAAGATTGGATTAAAAAGCCCCGGGCACCGAACCTCGTTCTAGCCATCCATTCCCTGGCCCAGCTCATGATATTCCTGGACTTTTCCATAGTCAACGTAGCCCTGCCTTCCATGAAGTCTCAGTTTCACCTCACTCCCACGCAGCTGCAGTGGGTCGTCAGCGCCTACGCTTTGACCTTCGGAAGCTCCCTGCTTCTGGGTGGCAGGGCTATCGGACCGCTTCAGCAGGAAGCTGGTGTTCCTGGGAGATCTTGCCGCCTTCTCCATATCTTCATTGACCGGAGGCCTAGCCACGTCGACGGTCATGGTCTTCATCTCCAGAGCAGTGCAGTGAATAGGCGCATCCATGCCCTCTCCCTCCGCCCTGCCCCTGACCGCTACCACCTTCCATAAAGGAAATAGCCGTAACAAAGCCCTGTGCATCTTCAGCTACATGGCAGCCTTGGGCTTCACCACAGGTGTAATTCTGGGCGGAATCCTGGTGGAGTTCATCTCCTGACACTGGATCTTCTTCGTCAACGTCCACCGTGGAGCCATAGCCATCACGGCTAGATTTCTACTCATACCAAGCCCCGCCAAATATCAGGAGAAGAGGGGCTTTGACGTAACAGGAGCGGTCATCATCACCACCTCTCTTTTAGCTATGGTATATGCCATCATCCGTCTATCCGTCACCGGAGAATCAGTCCTGGAAATCCTTGCTCTGTTCCTGATATCGGTAGTTCTTGGCATCAGCTTCCTTTACGTGGAGCGTAGGGCGTCCCAGCACCTGATGCACTTGAATATATTCCACTATTCATCATAACTCTCTTCCTCCAAGAAGGAAGGGGCTACTCTCCTTTGGCGATGTGGCTCATCTTCGTACCTGGAGGATTGGGCGGTATCACTGGGGCTACCTTTGCTCCTCGAATCATCAAAAAGATATGTTTTGTGAGGATGAGGGCTAGCAGGCTAGTGCTTTTTGGCATAGGCATCGCCGGCCTGGTAACCATAGGCATTGTTAGTTCTATAATACTGCTCATGGACTTCTACTACGTCGCTGCCCTGGGCATAGTCTCGGCCATCGTTTCACTGAACATTGCGGGCACGAATGGCATGGAACCTGGACGCCAGGGTCTTGCCGCCGGCCTTCTAACTACATCCCAGCAGATAGGGACGGCCATAGGCGTGGGTATGGTAAGCGCGGTGCTGGCGGCCACGTCCCCTTATTTGGGCAGAAGCCCGGCCGCCAAGATAAAGGATCTCAGATATACCCTCCTTCTCTAGTAGTTGTTGGTGATCTTAGCTGCCATCCTGGCCTTGAACCTGGTCAGGCGCTGCCGTGGTTCGACCTGTTAATCCCTCGTCTCAGGAACCACCATCACTGGCACCGTAGATCTCCTGACCAACTTCTCAGCAACACTTCCAAGCATAATCTTCTCCAAGCCCGTCTTTCCAATGCTACCCAGGACCAGTAGATCGATATTCTTCTCTTTGGCTATCCTCAGGATCTCGGCGCTGGGATCGCCCTCTGCTACCACCGCCTCAAAGCCTATTCCTGCTCCCTTGGCCATCTTTCCGGCGGTAGCCAGCGCCTCCTCCGCCCGTGCTAAAAGGGCGTTTCTCATAACCTCCAAGGCGCCGGGAATGATGGCAAAATCGCTCGCCATATAGGGAGGCATCACCTCAGCCACGTAAACCACGGTGATAAAAGCCCTGGCCATCTTGGCCAGATTCATGCCCGCTTCGGCGGCTGCTATGCTGTTCTTGGAGCCGTCAAAGGCTACTAAAATATTCTTGATCATAATATCACCCTGAGATGCCAATACCTTCGATGTATTGGTCGCTGTGTACCTGAAGGATACATGTTTAGCGACCTTGTTTTGGATTTTCTCCGATAGTCCTCAGTGATCCTCAATCCATGCCCCTGAGGTGCAGAGCCCTCAGGAAGGCCTCCTCAGATTCATCGAATCTTTCCAGAGCCTTTAACATGAGACCTTTGTTGTACCAGGCATCAGCATCCAGCATATCCAGCCTCAGGGCTTTCTCGTAGCACCTTAATGCCTCCTTATACCTACCAAGGGAATATAAGCAAAAACCCTGATTCTTCCAGGCTTCGGTATATTTTGGGGCAATCTCCAAGGCCTTCTGGAAGCTTCCGATGGCACCCTCATACCTCCTGAGATCCCTTTGCGCTAGCCCACGGCAATACCAGGCAAGAGCATACTCAGGATTGGAATCAAGAACAACCTCACAGCATTTTAGAGCCTTCTCTCCCTCGCCCAGAGATCTCAAAGTTGAGCCCTTGCCTATCCAGGCCAGAATATATCCGGGATCTGCTTCCAGGGCCGCGCCATAAGCCTCCAGGGCCTCGGAGTACCTGTTGAGGCGGAAGAGGGCATCTCCCTGGCTTCCCCAGGCATAGGGATCTTTAGGAGCTATCTGGGTGGCCATCTTGTAGCATCCCAGGGCTTCTTCATCTCTTCCCAGGGTCAGGAGGGCATCACCCTTGCTCTGCCAGGCCATGGCGTTCTCTGGATCGGTCTCCACTGCCCTGGAATAAGCATCTACCGCCCCCTCATACCGTCCTATGGAATAAAGGGTCAAAGCCTTATAGCCCCAGGCTTCGGAGTCCAGGGGATCTGCCTCTACCTCCTGCTCAATCCACGGCAGTCCAAACTCCGGATTTATTTCTATGGACCTGGCATAAGCCTTCTCGGCCTCGTCGAATCTGCCCATGCAGGTAAGGGCATCTCCCAGGCCATGCCATGCGCTCGCTTCCTCAGGGTTCTTCTCTACTGATAGGTCGAAGCACTCTATGGCCTCCTCAGGCCTGCCTAACCTGTAGAGGGCATGGCCCTTGCCACTTAGGGCTCTGGCTTTATTGCACCCATTCTGAAGGGCCTTCTCATAGGCATCCAGGGCCTCGCTGTACCTGCCGATGCTCAGAAGGTACTCTCCCCGATCGAACCATGCCATAGAATCTTCCACCACAGGGACCTCCTCTGCGAATATTGCACAGGAGCGGGCCACTAGAGCTCGATACTGTGAATACTGCTGCAGGAACTCTTCACTATGAATAATGGGTGCTTAAAATAGATAGGTCTATCGATTCGGCAGGCCTGCCTTTGCAGCCTTATCTTCCTCATTTCTCCATCTCCAGGGATAAGATGAATAACAAGCTGTTAAGGATAAATTATTATTAGCAATATATACCACGAGAAAAATAAGTATTACAGGGGAAAGTTAATAATGGATTGAATTAATAAAATTCCTGGAGTAAACCGGGGGTAGTACCACGCAAGACAATGACCAGGAGTTCCTCAGAGCTCTTCACGAGGAGAAGATCACCGCCCAGAATGAAAGGGCCAACT
>CAZKWM010000117.1:0-4586 GCA_964556405.1 uncultured Methanotrichaceae archaeon
TTGCATTTAATCCTCGCAGTACCCAAGTAGTAAAGGAGTCCATAGTAATACATATAATACATATTATTCTCCCTGTTTAGTGCTTTCTGTAAAAAGGATAGGGTAGGTTTTTAGGAATGCTCTATCGATAGCGTTAACTTATGAGAGGGAGCTTAGCTCTAAGGAGAAGAATCCCAGGGCTTCTGGTATTTCTAGCGCTTCTGGGATTGGTAGTCGGCTCAAGCATCCACTCCAGAAGAGCTGCTAGATGAGCTGGGGAAGTTCCCTGGTATCAACGTAACTCAGGTCAATGAGACCGCTTATCTCATTGTCCTAAGCCTGCTGGGAACTTAAGCGCAGCATGTGGTTCTCTCACAACGAATGCCTGTGAAGTAAGGCTCGATGGCTACGAGTGTGATTGTCCCACGAATTCCGGCAACTGTATTCACTGCCGTCATTGCTTAAGTACTTCTAGCGATCCTTGCTGTGGTGGGGGCCACCATCGCTGCTGTTATTGTGGTGGAAGTTGCTCTAGAGGACCTTCAGAGACCTGCAAGCACTGTGATTGTACTTGAGGTGAACGGAAATGAATCCAAAGATGTTTGCGCTAGCCGCGTGCCTTATAATAGGCAGCACATGCGCACAAGATAACCAGGGTTACGATAGACTCCATACTGGCTTGAATGACTTTGGGATTGGTTCTGGCCAGAATGTTGGTACCAGCCTGAATAGCACAGAGCTTAGTTTCCTTCCGAGATTAGATACACATATGCAAAATCTCATAGATGATTCCCCGGACAACTCGTCCATACCTATACCCCTTCGGGTAGTTATATTTTGAGTGAGCATCTCTATATTAATAAAAATATAACTCTGGCTGGATCACCGTTCGCCCTTATCGATGCTCAGGGAACTAGCCAGACACTCCAGATAGATAATCCTAGAGCGAGCGTGAACGTGGAAAAGTTCGTGTTCATTCGTGGAAATGGAGGCAATGGCGGAGCTATTACCAGCCAAGCCAGATCATTGACCATCAAAGACTGCAGATTCTCAGATAACTTTGCTAATTACGGCGCTGCTATCTACCAGAAGGGTGGTAATCTACAGATTATGGATTCAACCTTCGAACAGAATAACGCAACCATGATGGGTGCTGCCATCTATGATGAGGGCGGAAATATGCAGGTGGGATCCTCAAAGTTCACACATAATCCTGAATCTCGTGTCATCTACTTTAATGGTGCTCAGCTAGGGCGGGCAAATCTATCGATTAGAGACTGCAACATCTCAAATAACTCGGGACCTTATAACGACCTGAATATTGGCTTTGGTGGAGCCATAGTATGTGAAAATAGTACTACGCTAATCGACCACTGCGCCATCAAAGGTAACAAAGCTCTGGTAAAGACACCCACGTTCCTTGGAGGAAATGATGCTGGTATGCTTATCGCTGGTTCAGATGTAACGTTGAATGATACACTAATCGAGAGGAATGAGGCGTTTTTTATAGCTGCTATCGATATAGTGAGCGGTTCCAAAGTAAAGATGAACCGCTGCGTTATAAAGGGGAACCACGCTATAAGGACACGCTTCTTTAGCGAGGAGATAGGTGGCGAAGGTGCGGGTATATCCCTCGATAAAAGCTCTGATGTCACTACGAACGACGTGACCATTGGAGACAATATTGCAGATGGTAATATCGGTGCTATCGGGTCTGCCGGAAAGCTAAACCTGGGTAAAGGCACGATTATCACCAGAAATATCGCAAAAGTTAACTCAGCGCTGAATAATACAGAGTCGGGAATGGTTAACATGAGTATGGGTGCCCATATATATGATAACCACGATAAGCAGCAACCATACCAACCTGTACATAGCGAGGGCGCTCTGAACACAGATAGCCCTGAAGAATCCCTGAAAGGAGATGGTTTAACTGAGACTACCATCGCATTACGTGCAGAGAATAATAGGTACGTCAGCCTTAATGTGAGAAACGATTATCTCTATGCGAACCGCGGTAGTATTAGCGATTCTAAGAAACTACATCTCGTCGGATTGGGGGATGATAAAGTGACTTTCAGAGGTGCCAATGGAAAGTACGTAGGTTTCAGGGTGTATACAGGAGAAACGTATTTTATCGATTCAAATTACCCTGAATGTTATGTTGATTCGATGGGCGGTGCGGCTATCTTCAAAAAATATATAAAAGTGATGGAGGATACGCATTTCTAGCCCCTAACCGGAAGTATTTAAGAGTTGGTAAAGGTAACGCGTTAGAAGCAGTTGATGATTCCTATGAGACCTTCAAATTAGAGATTCAAGACCCTATCGAAGATGCAATAAATACCGTCGATTCAGGCGGCACTATCAGACGGAAGGAAGGCATTTACAGGCAAAACGTGAATATAGATGGGTCAGTAAACCATGCTCGATTAACTGGCTTCTGAACTGGTTGGCTAGCTCGGGTGTTGGGTCATCTGGCTCACAAAACTCCAGGTACTTCTTCGCTCGCTCAACATAACTTTCCAGAGTCGAGGGCCTAATACCTTGATCCTTGAGATACCTGCAAAATCGCTTAAGCTTCGCTGGTATGTCGTCCCGAGTCCACGAGATGGACATCTTGTGCCTGGGGGTCATTTAGGTAACCTCACGAGACCGCCGCACTGACCCAGCCACCTTACCGAGCATACCTAACTGAAATCGCGGTTGTCTGGCGCTTCGTGACCGCCGAAGGCGATCACAGGGTTGAGGGCCCTGTCACGTAGGTGTTCGCGGGTTCGAATCCCGCCTCCCGCACTCTCTAATAACGATTTTTAGTTCCGTGGTATTTAAAGATCTGGTTGAAGTTGGATTGGAATATATGCACCCAAGTCGCGGATTTTAACTTGCGGGAGTGGGGAGGGCAGAGCGGGAAGTCCCCGGTCTTCAGGCCGGTCTCGTTAACTCGCAGAGTTAACGGGAGTTACGACGTAGTCGTAACAGGATGAACGCGGAGCTCTCCCCTTATGTAGCAATCTACATATTTCAATAATAACGTGAATATCAGCGTTCTCAAGGCTTACAAGTATCGAATCTATCCCAATAGGGATATAGAGCAAAAGCTCTTGCAATCCCTTGATACTTGTAGGTGGCTCTATAATCGACTCCTGGAGATTCTAAACAGAGCCAGAGAGGAAGGGAAGACCATCGGTAAGAGCGATACTCAAAACCTTATACCCCTCCGGAAGACAGAGAATCCTGATCTAGGAACGGTCTATTCTAAGGTTCTACAGATGGTCAACTATACCCTCTGGGCTTCGGATACTGCTCCGTACGGTCAAGATCAGCGATGAGCCGCTGCTCAAGGATTTCTTCTACTCACGCTTGGATGAGAGCATGTATCAGAGGTTTATTTCCGTCCGATGGGATATACCTCACGAGATGCTACAGACTTTGTGGTAATAGATTATGCCCAGAAGATGGCCCTCCTGGCAGTTTTCAGGCGAGTCCAGCAAAGAAACCATCGCCGGCATAGGGCAGTACAGCTTGAATAGAGATATGAACACAGCTGATATCGCCCTGGTTGTAAAGAACCAGTACCAGAAACATGGAATAGGATCAGAGCTTTTCTCAGATCTTACTCACCTAGCCCGGAGAAAAGGCCTCTTGGGATTCACCGCAGAGGTTCTTAGGGAAAACCAGCCGGTCTTCAAAATTTTCAATAAGATGGGATTCGATATCAAGAAAAAAAGCGAATCCGGGGTCTTTGAGATGATTCTTTTGTTTAAAGACATTAATAAAATTGCAGGCCCCGGAAAGCCAGGTCCATGATGTCGCTTTGGCGGATGTAGGAGGGCCCGAGATGAATGGCATCCCTGATACCCTAGAGACTTAAAAGCACTGGCCGGAAAATAGCCCTAAAATCATTGCCAATACCTTTCAAATTAAATCAAACCATAAACTATCGGAGATCGAACTAAAAGGGTTATAGATCGGAAAAGACATCCAGGCAAGCCCTGGCATAAGCCTCCTGGTAGGACTTTCTTAGGAGTCGCCAAACCTCATAATCCTGGAGCACCTTCCACAACCGCCTAGATCTCTCCTCCTGATCTGGCACCTTAATCTTAAGCTCCTTTCTTATCTGGCCAAGGAGCCTTGCCATGCCCTCGTACTCCTCCGTCAGCTCCTCATCCAGCTTGATCCTGATGTACTTGGTGAGAGCAGGGCTCTTTGTGGAGATGGTTATGGATAAGGGCCCCTTCCTTACTATAGACGGCACCACCACATCCCCTACGCCATCTACCTTGTTCACCAGAATCCCCAGCTCCTTTGCCCTCATCTCTATGGAGCCGTTCAGGCCAGGGTCATTGGTGGCAGGGATGGCGATGAAGGCATCCTGAAAAAAGCGCTCAAAGCCCTCGGAGAGGTCTGTCTGCACCAGGCTCAGGGCGCCCTCCTTTCCCATCTGCGTCAGCTGAGGAGTAAAGGCCTTGCTGATCACGAAGACACGGGCGTAGTACGAGAAAAGCCTGGCTTTGCGCTCTGCCACCCTGCCCCCTCCGAAGATGACCACCCTTTTGGAGCTAAGGTCGAGGTAAAGGGGCAAAAGCTCCTTTTCAGTCATATTT